>CAKZVG010000500.1 GCA_937921835.1 uncultured Bryobacteraceae bacterium
GGTGCTGGCGGCGCTGGCGCGCTACCACGGCCGCAAGCAGATGGCGGCCGAACAACTCGAGGCCTTCTACCAGACCGGCGACGCCGGCTCGCTCGACGCCGCGCAACGCGAACTGCGTGGCGCGCTGGGCGTCTGGGAACGGCTGGTGAAGCTGACTGACGGTCTGTATCCGGAAGAGATGGCTTTCGGCCCGGACGATATCGGGCACTGGAAACACAAGCTCGCCTACGTGCGGCACGACGTCGCGGCGGCGGCCGAGCGCCGCGAGGTGCTTGACGCGTACGGGCGGTTCGACTACGGCTTCGATTTCGGCGGTCCGCCGCGCGAACGCGCGGGCGGCCTATACCGCAACGATCCGTTCGTGCTGACGAACACCGTTGAGCCGCGCTTCCGCGGGGTGCATTCGGCCAGCGTTTATGACGAGAAGACCGGCTACGGCTGGGCCGGCGGCGGTGATCGCGCCGACGTGGCGATGCCGCTCACGCCCTACCACGAAGTGCGCGCCGTGGCCCGCGATCCGAAGCAGCTTCCCTCCAACGCGCTGCTCGGCGACGCCATTCGCGGGCGCGGTCCACAGACCTTCCGCGTACGAACCGGCGGCGGCGCCTTCGAGGCGCGCCTGATCGAAGCGGACGGCGCGCGGGAGGCGCGGGTTCTCGAAGCGCGCGAAGGGGTCCTCGACATCCTGATGCCGGAGGGTGAGTGGACCGTCCACGGCATCGTGATCTACAGGCGGCCCGCGCCGGATGCGGCGCCCGCGCCGCGCTGGCCGAAGCGGCTGGCGCGGCCCGCCTTCCAACACTCCCCGCCCAAGACCGCCGCGGCGGGCAAGCCGCTGCCGCTCCTGCTGGCCGTCGCGCCGCTCAAGGACGCCGTCACGGTTCGCCTGCACTACCGCGCGGTCAACCAGCTTGCGCGATTCAAAACGCTTGAGGCGCCGGCGTCAAAGGCGTCGTTCACGATTCCCGGCGAGGACCTCGACGCCCGCTGGGACCTGATGTACTACTTCGAGATCCTGAACCGCGACGGTGGGGGATGGTTCGAGCCGGACCCGGACCGTAGCACGCCCTATCACGTGGTCCCGGTCGGCGCCCCGGCCCCTCAAGGCCTGGCCGAAAAGCGGTAGCGGTAAGTCCAGGAGGTCTCCTCGCCGGGCGCGGCCTGGATGGCGACGTACGGCTCCGGGCACACGGTCTTAGGGTTGGACCAGAAGACCATCTTGACCAGAGGCCGGTCGCCGGTGATGCGCACCGCCGCTCCACTTACGGTATTCTCAACCAGTATGTCGTAATCCCGAGCGGCGCCGCCGAATCCACTGAGTTCCGTGAATACGCTCTCGCGATCCTGTAACTCGCGCGAGTAAATCAGCCGGGGGCCTGCGAGCGACGCCGGCCCGCGGATGCCGTTCACCGCCCGCGGCTCGAAGGCGAACGTCACCCGGTAACCGGGGCCCGCGGGCTGCCCATCGATCACGAAGAAGTTATGGTTGTACTGCGTGGTCGAGATGGGCAGCCGGCCCGTATTCCGCAGCGAGTGCTCGATGCGCAGTTCGGGCTCGCCGGGCGTCAGGCACACCGTCTTGCGGTAGACGTAGCCATAGCCCGCCGCGGCGGCCTCGTGCCGGAACTCGACCCGGTCCGGGTGCGTTTCGATGCTCCAGGCGCCCGGGTCCACGATCTCGTAGGTCCCGAAGCGCTGATAGGTTTGCTCCGCCGGCTTGCGGAGCGCGCCGATGCCGATGCGCAGAAAAGTTCCGCCCGGCGGCGCCTCGGCATAGCCCAATCCCCCCTCCTCGGCGGAGAACTCTTCGACCGGTCCCGTGATGGCGTCGTGTAGCCGCGGGTCGTGGCGGGGAAACCACACGCCGAAGTACTCGTGGCCCTTGTAACGCAGGCTGGCGATCACGCCGGACCAGTCGAAGCGCGTGCCGCGGTAGTAACCTCGTCCGGGATCGGGAAGATAGAGCCGGGCTCCGACGGCCCCGTTCGAAATCGAGGCTTCGGGGAACTCCGCGGCGCCGGCAACCGCCGCCGCCAGCAGAAGAAAGGCTCCACGCATCCTAGCGCCTCCCGGGCCGTGCGTCTTGCTTTCGACCGCGCCGTCTCCCGGACCGCGCGGCGCGGCATTCCGCCCGGCGGCAATGCGCTCCGTTTCCCGGATCATGGCCTAACTCCGCTCTTCTCCCGAGCGGCCAGAAACTCGTCGCCGGGGTTCCAGGTCGGCAGTCTGGCGGCCGTCGCCGCCATCCGGCCGAGCAGCATTCCGAAGCGCGCCACCTGTTCGAGCCCGGCGAAATCCCAATCTTCCCGGAATTCGTCCGATGGCTGGTGATAGTGCTTCGCGTTGAATTCCTTGAACACTTCGGCGCCGTACTCGGGCGGCTTGCCCAGGAATTCGTTTCCGAGGTGGACCGAGAAGGCCGGGATTCCCACCTTGGCGAAGGAGAAGTGATCGGAGCGGTAGAAGCTGCCCTGCTCCGGCCGCGGGTCGGGCTTGATGGTGAAACCGAAGCGCCTTGCCGCTTCTTCGACCATGGGCCGGAAGGTGGTGCGTTCCGAGCCGGACACTACAATGTCCTTTGTCCGTCCCAGGGGATGGAAGGCGTCGAAGTTCAGCGCGACCGCGGTCTTGCCGGGTGGAATCACCGGGTTGGCGGCGTAGTATTCCGACCCGCGCAGGCCGCCCTCTTCCGCGGTCACGAACAGAAACAGGGCCGAACGTTTCGGCTTGGTTTCGAGCGCGGCCCAGGCGCGCGCGATCTCGAGCAGAATCGCGCAGCCGGTGGCGTTGTCGACCGCCCCGTTGTAGATCGTGTCGCCATTGACCGCCGGGCCGATGCCCAGGTGGTCCCAGTGCGCGCTGAAGATCACCGCCTCGTCTCCGAGCGCGGGGTCGCTTCCGGGAACGATGCCCAGCACGTTGCGGGTCTCGATTTTCCGCACCCTCGACGGAATCGCGCCGCGCAGCCGGACGCCGAGCGGGATGGGACGGAAGCCGCGCGCCTCCGACGCCTTCAGCAGCGCGTCCACGCCGTGGCCGCTCATCGCCAGCAGTCTCTCGCCCGCCTCGCGCGTCAGCCAGCCGGCGAAGGCCAGCGCGGGAGCGCCCGCCGCGAGCGCCACCTGCGGGTCCTCGCGGCCCCAGGAATTGCGCACCACCTCCCAGCCGTAGCCGGCGGTAGGAGTGGTGTGAATGATGATAGCCGCGGCCGCGCCCCGGCGCCGGGCCTCCTCATACTTGTAAGTCCAGCGCCCGTAGTAAGTCAGCGCGCGCCCGCCGAACAGCTTGGGATCCTCCGATTGCGGTTCGTTGGTGAATAACACGACCACTTTGCCGCGCACGTCGGCGTCCTTGAAGTCGTCCCAGTTGTATTCCGGCGCGGTGATGCCATGTCCGACGAACACCGCCTCGGCGTCGAAGCTCACCTGGGTTTGCTGCCGGTGGGTGACGCCCACGAAATCCTCGATCCATCGGAATTCGGCCGGGTTTCCCTTGCCGGCCGCCGAGAGCCTTGCGGCGGGCTGGGTTTCCACTCCCACCAGCGGCACCCGCTGGAAGTAAGTTCCACTGTCGCCCGCGGCTTTCACCCGCGACAGGGCAAGCTGCGTGGCCAGATACTCGGTGGCCAGCAACTCGCCGCGTCCGCCGACTCCGCGCCCCTCCATCAGGTCGCTGGCGAGAAAGCGGGTGTGCGCGCGGATGCGGAAGGCCTCGATGGGAGCGGCCTGGGCGGCGGCCAGCCCGGCCGTCATGACGAAGAGCAAGATAGGTTTCATTCCAATCCTGTAAGTGGTCAGTGTAGCGCCGCCGCCGGTTTCAACCAACGCTCGAAGAAGCTTTGCCAGGCGGGATCGATGTTGGGTCCGTTGGCGCGGTGGCCGTCGGCGGTGGAAACAAACTGGATGCGCTCGGGGATGCCGAGCAACTGGTAGACCTCGCGCGCGCGGTTGAAGTAGCCCCAGCTTTGCAGGTCGTCGGAATCTCCGCCGGAATCCTCGCTCTGGCTGCCGCCGATCAGTAGAAACGCCCGCGGCGCGGCGAGGGCCATCAGTTCGTGATGGTCGTGCTCGAAGCCCGGGCGCGCGGGATCCGGGTTGAGCATGCTGAGCACGGTGCGCTCCCTGGTCGGGATGCGGGGAAAGGGCCGCAGCCAGTCCAGGTACCAGGGCGCGTACCAATTGGTGCCGCCGTTGACGGCGATGTGCGGATCGAGCGCGACCGTGGCCTTGATCTCGGGCGCGAAGGCGGCCACGTAAACCGCGGCTTTGGCGCCCAGGGAAAAGCCGATGAAGCCGATGCGCCGGCCGTCGACCTCCTTCCGGCTGCGCAAGTACTCGGCTTCGCGCCGCGCGTCGTGCACCATCTTGCCAAGCGGCAGCCAGTGCCCGAAGCGTTCGTAGAGTTTTTCGGGCGCGCCCTGGCGGGCGGTGGCGCCGTCGCGGTAGTTGCGAATGAAGGACCAGCCGGTCAGCACCACATAACCGCGCTCGGCCAGCCAGCGTCCCCACCACTCCTCGGGCATGCGGTAGCCGGGGGTGCTGGAGGTCCAGGCGATCACCGCCGGGAACGGCCCCGGCCCTTGATTGCGCGGCAGAAGCAGAAGGTGCGGTTGATGGAAGTCGATCTCCATCGGCAGTTCGAGATGGACGCGGGTGTAGTTACTGAAGTCCTCGGTGTCGAGAATCCGTGCCTGGCGGATGTCGCCGAACCACTTGCGGTCTTGGGGCGCGGGTTCGATCTTTCCCAGCATGGTGAGCCAGCGCCGCTCGATTTCCGCACGGCGGCGGGGCCAGTCGCGAGCCGAGCGCAGCCCCTCGACCAGCGACGGGATCTTCTCCTTCTCGGCGCCGGGTTCGGGAGCGGGGCTGGCCCGGGAGGTGACGCGGTGCTGGTTCCAGCGCTGGCTGGGATCGACTTGCGGCCATGCCGCAACGGCCAGTGCAGCCGCCCAGGCCCAACGGAGAAGAGACGGAAGCCGCATCTCAATCCGGCCAGTGGTGCTCGACGACGGCGCGGTTAACCACGGCTTTCCAGCGCGCGTCGAAGCGCGCCGCGATGTCGGGGCGCGCGGCAAGCACGGGACCCAAACCCAGTTGGAGGTGCGGGCGCTCGACCGTTTCCTCGTACTCGAGACGGGATTCGATCTCGTGCCAGTGGTTGGTCAGCCCGCCGGTGTCAAGCAGGACAATGCGGTCGCCGATGACCCCGAAGTTCTTCAGGTGAGCGTCCACCGAGAAGGCGCCGCGCTGCCAGGCCGCCTGGCGCAGTTCTAGGAACCGCTCCAGCCAGAGTTCCACCTGGTCGTAGCGCCCCTGCGCGGCGAGGTCGCAAAGCCGCCGGTGCAGGGTCGTCTCGGCGCGTTCGACCGCCTCGGAGACCACCAGCCAACCCGGCCACCCCGCCACCTTCACTTCGACCGGCGGAAACTCGATTGAATCCGGGATCACACCCGTCCCGGCCAGTTGCTCCTGAGCGAGGCGCTCGCCGCGCCGGTCGCGGCGGCGGTACACCTTCCATATCGCCCGGACATGGCTGGTGAACCAGAGGCTGCGCGGGACGACGAGCATGGTGGCGTGGACCAGAACCCGCAGCAACCGGATCTGCCTGCCGGGCCGCGCCGCCAGACGCCGCCCCAGTTTGCCGGGAACGGCCGATTCCAGCTTGCGCAACAGCTTCCACAGGACGATCAGCGAGACCACTTCGCGCGGCGGCCGCTCGCGCTTCACCACCCAGTGTTCGGAGGCGTAGACGACTTTGCCGATCCCCTCGCCGACGCGCACCAGCCGGCCGCACGTCAATTCCCGCGGGGCGTGGGCCAGGACTCGCGGCTGCTGCGGCTGAACTTCGCGCGACGGCTCCCGATGCATACGGCCTTGCTACCAACCTATCACCATCGGGGCGCCCCCGCTGGCGCACCCCCCGGCGTGCGCGCCAGGCCGGAGCGCGCCCGATCGCCGCGGCCCGCTTGCCGTGCAAGGGTTTCCAGCTATACTCTCCATGTCGAGCTTCTATCGGCCGGAGCGGCTTCACGTCCCGGATCGCGGGCCGCGGGGCGCCGGAAGCAGTTGAATCGGAACATGGAGGACTCGTTATCATCATGCGGAAAAAAGTTACGGTTGTCGGCGCGGGCAACGTGGGCGCGAACTGCGCGCTGCGGATCGCCGAAAAGGAACTGGCCGATGTCGTTTTGGTGGACATCGTCGAGGGCGTGCCTCAGGGCAAAGCGCTCGACCTGCTCCAGTCCGGCCCCGTGCAGGGCTATGACGTCGCCATCACGGGAGCGAACGACTACGAACCCACCGCCAACTCCGATATCGTCGTGATCACGGCCGGCCTCGCTCGCAAGCCCGGCATGAGCCGCGACGATCTCCTGCTGGCGAATTACGAGGTGGTCCGCCAGGCGACGGAACAGGCCGTGAAGTATTCGCCGGATTGCATCCTCATCCTGGTGACCAACCCCCTGGACGCCATGTGCTGGACCGCGCGCGAGGTTTCGCAGTTCGCGCGCAACCGGGTGGTGGGAATGGCGGGCATTCTCGACACGGCGCGGTTCCGGACGTTCATCGCGCTCGAACTCGGCGTTTCCAGACAGAACGTGACGGCAGTGGTGCTGGGCGGACACGGCGACACGATGGTGCCCTTGGTCCGCTTGTCCAGCGTCTCGGGCATCCCGCTCACCGAACTTCTCGACCAGGCGTCGATCGACC
>CAKZVG010000501.1 GCA_937921835.1 uncultured Bryobacteraceae bacterium
AGCGCAATCAGCACGAACGAGGCCATCAGCATGACCTCGAACCAGACGTACAGGTTGAAAATGTCGCCCGCCAGAAACGCCCCGTTCACGCCCAGCAGCAGGATCATCAGGAACGGGTAGTAGCCGAAGTTCAGCCGGCCCCGGTCCATCGACGCGCTGGAGTAGACGCCCACGGCCAACCCCATCAGAGAGGCGAGCACGAGCATGATGGCCGAGAACAGATCCACCACCAGCGTGATGCCAAACGGCGCCGGCCAATTGCCCGGCTGAGCGACCTGAATGCCCGATCGCGACACCTCCGCGAGCAGGAGAACCGCCACCGCCACCAGCGCGGTGAGTGCGCCGAGCGACAGCCATTGCTGCAAGCGCCGGCGGCCGAAGCCCATCAGGCACAGGGCCGCGGTGAGGACTGGAATGAGTACCGGCAGAATCACCAGCGGTGTCATTCCCGGCTCCCGAGTTCGTCGACGTTCACCAGCCCGCTCTCTTCATAGGCGCGGTTGAACAGCGCCAGCGCGAAGGCCAGCACCGCGAACCCGATCACGATGGCGGTCAGGATCAGGGCCTGCGGGACGGGATCGGTGTAAGCGGCGCTTTCCACCGCGCCGGAAGCGGGAAGCACCGGCGGTTTGGCGCGCTTCAGCCCGTCGGAAACAAACAGCAGCAGGTTCGCCGCGTGGCTCAGTAGCGCCAGTCCGATGACCAGCTTGAACAGGCTGCGGCGCATCAGCATGTAGAACGCGCCGGCGTACAGGGCGCCGATCAGAATGGCGGCGGCCAGTGTCATGCGGCTTCCTCCCCGGTCAGAGCATCGACGATCAGCAGCGCGGTGCCGAGGACTACCAGATACACGCCGGCGTCGAACAGCATCACCGTGGTGAGCTTGATCCCCAGCAGCGGGAGGTGGCCCGTCACGGTGGTGAGAAACGGTTTTCCCGCCAGCACCTGCGGCAACCCGCTGAGCGCGGCGGCCAGCAGTCCGGCCCCGGCGGCCGCGGCGGGCTTGAGGCCGAGCAGGCTGGCCGCCCTGGTCCTGCCGTTCACGATTCCCTCCAGGGCGAAAGCGGAAGCGGCGATCAGCCCTCCCACGAAGCCGCCGCCGGGTTCGTCGTGTCCGCGCAACAGAACGAACAGGGACGCCAGGATCAGGATCGGCTTCAGATACTCGAGCGCGACGCTCAGGATGCGCGAGTTCATTGCCGGGTTCCTTTCGCGCTCCGCAGCTTGCGCAGGGCGAAGAAGCCGAACGCGGCCGCCACCAGGACCGTAATTTCACCCAGCGTATCCAAGGCGCGGAAGTCGGTCACGATCACGTTGACGGCGTTCCGGCCGCCCGCCACGTCGCGGCTGTTTTCCAGATAGAACCGGGCCAGGCCACCTTCCTTCACCGTCGCCATGGCCACCAGGACCAGCAGAGTCACCACCGTGCCCGCCGCCCCCGCCAGCAACATGTCCAGCCGGCGCTCCCGCTTGGGCGTCAACTGCACGGAATCCGGCAAGCGGTGCAGCATCAGCGCCAGCAGGAGGACCGTCAGCGCTTCGACCGCGAACTGCGTCATCGCCAGATCGGGCGCGCCGAACAGCGCGAACAGCAAGGCGACGCCCGCGCCTACGCCGCCCAAGCCGGCCACCGAGGCCAGGCGCGAGGAAGAGAACACGGCCAATCCCAAAGACAGCACCGTCAGCAGCAGGACGCCAGCCTCCGCCACCCGCATCTCGCCGAGACTCTCCGGCAGGACGGGGCCGCGGTGCCGCAGCAAGCCGGCCGAAATCAGTAGCGTCAACGAGGCGAAGATGACCGCGAAGTAGCGCCGCAACTGCCCGCTCTGCAAGACCGCGGTTTGCCAGGCTGCGGTGGCGCGCAGCGACCGCAGGGCGAATTCGTAACAGCGCGCGGGCCGCGGCAGCCCCTCGCTGGCCGGCGTGGGAAGAGCCGCCGCATCTCCGGCTGGAAGTCTCCGCGGGCGCACAGGCCAAGGCCAGACGGCGCCCGCGGCCTGCGTGTAACGGACCGCCTGATAGAGGGCGGCGCCCAGGACGGCCGTGACGGCGCCCAGCAAGAGCGGAAGGTTCAGCCCATGAAACAGGCTCAGTTTGAAACGCCCGGCCGCCGGATTCACCGCCCCCGCGGCGGCGCCCACCAGCGGGCCGATCACCTCCGGGAACAGGCCGAACAGCAGGCCCATCGTCCCCAGCGCCAGCGGGCCGATCCACAACTCGACCGGAGCTTCGTGCGCGCGCGCCGCGGCCGGCGTCGCCGGGCCCGCAAAGGGCCGCCAGGCCACGGCCGCCGCAGCCGCGAACAGCATCACTCCGGCGGCGAACAGGTCGCCGGTCACGAACCACCAGTTCGGTCCGGACTCCAGCCCGCACTGGTAGACCATCTCCTTGGCGGCGAATCCGAACAACGGCGGCAGGCCGGCCATCGAGACCCCGGCCAGCAGGGCCGCCACGCCCGTCCAGGGCATGGTGCGCCCCAAGCCGCCAAGCTGCCTCACGTCGCGCGTGCCGGTTTCGTGCTCAATGGCCCCCGCGATGAGGAACAGCGCCGCTTTGTAAAGCGCGTGGGCCACCAGCAGCGTCACCAGGGTTTGGATCGCCAGCGGCGTTCCGATGCCCGCCAGCAGCGTCAGGATCCCGAGCACGGCCACCGTGGAGTAGGCCAGCATCAGTTTGAGATCGGTGAGCCGCAAAGTGATCCAGGCGCCCACGATGGCGGTCACCGCCCCCGCCGCCATCAGCAGCGGCGTCCAGAGCGCCTCCCCGCCGAAGGCCGGGTGCATGCGCGCCAGCAGGTAGATGCCGGCCTTCACCATAGTCGCCGAATGCAGGTACGCGCTGACCGGAGCGGGCGCCTCCATGGCCGCTGGCAGCCAGCGGTGGAACGGGAACTGGGCCGATTTCGTGAACGCTCCAGCGAACAGCAACAGCAACGCCGCGGTGCTGGTCTCCTTGCCGGTTTGCGCGCCCTGCGCCAGCAGCGCCGAGATCGAATAGGTGCCGGCCGCGGAGCCAATCAGCACCACTCCCGCCAGCAGCGCCAGCCCGCCCAGTCCGGTGACCAGCAGCGCCTGAAGCGCCGCCGCTCGGGCGCGCTCGCGAGTGTGCTCGAAGCCGATCAAAAGGTAGGAGGCGACGCTGGTCAACTCCCAAAAAACGAAGAGCAGGAGCAGATTGTCGGCCAACACCACGCCCAGCATCGACAACTTGAAAAAGCCCAGGTACAGGTAGAAGCGAAGCACCGGCGCGCCCGGCTTGAGATAGCGGCGCGAGTACAGGAACACCACCGCTCCCACCAGGGCGATCAGGAGCGAGAAGATCAGGCTTAGCCCGTCAAGCCGGAACGCGAGATCGAGGCTGAGTTCCGGCGCCCAAGCCGCGCCGAATCGCAAGTCCCCGCCCGCGGCAATCCGCAACGAGACCCAGACCAGCAGGGCTGCGATTGCCAGCGGGCCCGAGATCAACGCCAGATCTCCCAGGGCGCGCTCGCGGCTGAACCGGGCCGGCGCGCCCGCGGTCCGCTCCGGGCTGGCTGCTTGAGGAGACAGGTTCATCCGGCTCTCCCGGGAAGGTGCGCGCCGCCACAGCGTGCGGCGGAAGCCGGGCGGATAGAGAACTTTGAAGCCAGGAACACGTCTTTCGCCTCCACGTTTCACTGTTTCCGGCGGGATGAGGCAGGGATTGCGCCCACCGGCGGCTCGCGGCTGGAACCTGTCCTTCACCGCCGGCCGAATTGGGAGAGAAGAGGAATCAGTTTAAGACAGACTGCCGGTCAGCAGCTTACCGGGCTGCGCCGGGCAAAAACGTCCGCAGCTACACTGGCCCGGAATGTCGTCGCGGGACGAAGGCAGGCGCGGGGATTTCCCCTGCATCCGAATCAGCCACCTTGTGATGCTGAGCGCCACCGCCAACCCTTATTATACCGCCGCCGTTCGGAAAACATGGGAACCTGAGCGGAACTTCGTCCTCCCGCCACTAAGTCCCCTGAAGGAACATCTCATGCTGCCGCATTGGTTGAGCACCACGCGCAAAACCGAGCCCGCCCGCTCCCGCCGGGCGCCGTCCCGCCTCCCGCCGCGCCTTGGAGTGTGGGTGCTCGGCGCGCTTCTGTTCGCGCCGGCCGCCCTGGCCGCCGACACCCGCCCCGCGCCGAAACCCGCGCCGGCTCCCTCCAAGCGGGCCGCCGCTCCCGCCTTGAGCGATGCCGAACTCGAGAAGGCCATCCGCGCGCGCTTCGCGAAATCCAAGATCGCCGCCGACAACTACACTGTGCGCGTGCAGGGCGGCGTCGCCACCATCGAAGGCAAGACCGGCGTGATCCAGCGGAAGGGAACCGCCACCCGCCTGGCGAAACTGGCGGGCGCGAAAAGCGTGGTGAACAAGATCGAACTGAGCGAAGCGGCGCGCGAAAAGGCGGCGGCCAACCTGGCCGAAGGGCGCCGCCGGCCGCAACTCAAGCGCAACGAAACGGTGCGCAGGTAGACGCTCGCCGGCCCGCCATCCACACCGTGCTCCGCGCCGGTGCCCCGGCGGGGACGCTTCGCCGCCGCGGCCGGCATTCTGGCACAATCGGACCGGGAGGGTTAGGAATGACGACGGCGGTTCGGAACTACTCCGCAACGGTGGCTGTCATCGGCGGCGGCGGCGCGGGGCTGGCGGCGGCGGTCTCGGCGGCTGCCGAGGGCGCTTCGGTGATCCTGCTGGAGAAGTGCGCCACGCTGGGAGGCACCACCGGCGTCGCCATCGGATCCTACACCACGTCCGGATCGCCGTTTCAGAAACGCAAGGGAATCGAGGATTCGCCCGTCCTGCACGATGAGGACATGTCTTTGTTCGCGGCGCACCGCGACAGCCTGAACAACGCCCCGCTGCGCCGCTGGTTCGCCGGGGAGGCGCCGGCGACGCTGGACTGGCTTCTGTCGCTGGGACTTGAGTTCTACGGCCCCAGTCCGGAACCCCCCAATCGCGTGCCGCGCATGCACAACGTGGTGCCGAACGCCAAGGCCTACATCGCCGCGCTCCAGGCGAAGGCGCTTGCGCTCGGCGCGCGCATCCTGGTGGGACATGCCGTGAAGCGTCTGCTCGTGACGCCGGACGGCCTGGTTACGGGAGTGGAGGCCGAAGGGCCCGGTGGGAGGGCCGTGCGCGTCGCGGTCAGCGGCGGCGTGGTGCTGGCGGCCGGGGACTATTCGAACGGCCTGGCGGTGAAGAGGCGCTTTCTGCCGGAAGAAGTGGCCGGCATCGAAGGCATCAACCCGAACTCCACCGGCGACGGGCACGTGCTGGCCGAACAGGCGGGCGCCGCGCTGGTCAACATGGAGTTGATCTACGGGCCGGAGTTGCGCTTCGTCGCCCCGCCTCGCCCCCCGTTCTCGCAATTGTTGCCCGCCAACCCGCTGCTCGCCCGCCTCATGGGACCCGCCGTGCGGGCGCTTCCGAGAATCGCGCTGAACCGGCTGTTGAAGCGTCTGCTGGTGACCTGGCAGCATCCCGAGACGGCCCTGTTTCAGGACGGAGCCCTGCTGGTCAACCAGCGGGGAGAACGCTTCTGCGACGAAACCGCGCGCCCGGAATTGGACGTGCCACGCCAGCCGGAGAAGTCGGCCTGGATTGTGTTGGACTCGGTCCTTGCGCAGCGCTACTCCGCCTGGCCGCACTTCGTTTCCACGGCGCCCGATATCGCCTACGCTTACGTGGGCGACTACCGGCGGCTGCGCCCGGACATCTACTGCGAGGCGGCCTCGATCGAAGATCTCGCCCGGCGGAAGGAATGGGATCCCGCGCGGCTCGGCCAAACCGTGGCGGCCTACAACCGCGCCGCCGGGGGCGCCGTCCCGGATGCGCAGGGACGCACGCGTTTTGGTCCCCCGCTGGAGCGGCCGCCGTTCATCGCCCTAGGCCCTCTGAGGAGTTGGATCGTAACTACCGAAGGCGGCGTACGCATTGACCAGCAGATGCGGGTGCTCGACCCGCGGGGGCAGCCCATCGCGAACCTTTTCGCCGCCGGATCCAACGGCATGGGCGGCATCGTCATCTGGGGCCACGGACTGCACATCGCCTGGGCGCTGACCAGCGGGCGCGTGGCCGGGCGCAATGCCGCGCGCGGCGTCGGCGCCTCCGGCTGATCCGCCGGCGCAGGGTTGCGTTGCGAAGCATGCCCTCCCGCGCCTGCGCCACCAGGGCCAGCGGTGGATGGCCGCCAGCCCGCCGTGTCCCTGCCAGAGAGACACGCCGGGCAACTTCCCGCCTCGCGGGCCTGGCCCAAGTTTGACCACCGCATGGCTCGCAACCTTCCCCGGAGGATGGAAGAACGCCGGCCGCGAACGTCGGCCCGAACCTGCGGCAGTGTACTATGAAGGATTACGGATGCAGCCGCTACTCGACGTTTTGACTCCCGGCGGGATCGACTGGGAGCTGGCAACGGCGCTCGATCCGGACCGCCTTCCGGCGCACATCGCCGTGATCATGGACGGCAACGGACGGTGGGCCAACCGGCGCCGGCTGCCGCGCGTGGCCGGACACCGCGCCGGCGTCGAACCGGTGCGCGTGACGGTGGAGACGTGCGCGCAGCTTGGCGTCCGGGCGCTGACGCTGTATGCCTTCTCGCAGGAAAACTGGAAGCGCCCGCGGGCGGAAGTGGAGGCGCTGTGGCAGCTTTTGCGGACCTATCTCCGAAAGGAACTCAATACGCTGGTGCGCAACGGAATCCGGTTCTCGCCCATTGGCCGGTTGGAGGGGCTGCCCGGCAACGTGCGCGCGGAGTTGCAGGGAGCGGTCGAAGCCACATCCGGCTGCGGCGGGCTGCGTCTGAACGTCGCCATCAACTACGGCGCGCGGGCGGAACTGGCCGATGCGATGAACGAGATCCTGCGGCGCGCGCGCGCCCAGGGCCGGCTCGATGAGCTGGTGATCGGCGAGGACTCCATCGCGTCGGCGCTCTATACCGCCGGATTGCCCGATCCGGACCTGCTGATCCGGACTTCCGGCGAGATGCGAGTCAGCAACTTCCTCCTCTGGCAGATCGCCTACGCCGAGATCTACGTCACCGGCACGCTGTGGCCCGACTTCGGCCGCACCGAGTTGCTGCGGGCGATTCTCGATTACCAGCGGCGCGAGCGGCGTTTCGGCGGACTCGGCGCGGCGGCTCCCTTGCGTCTTCCGGAAGCGGTCGGCATCCCATCCCGATGAAGCGAGTCCTCACCACGCTCGTTCTGGTGCCGGTGGTGACCTACGCCGTGGTGTGGGCGCCGCGCTGGCTGTTTCTGACGGTTCTGGCGGCCATCGCGGTGATGTGTTTTCGCGAGTTCGTGAACCTCGCCGCCGCGCACCGGCTGCGCGTGCCACTGCCGGTGGGTCTGGCGGCCGGCGGCGTGGTCCTGCTGGCGCCGCGCACGGACGCCCTGTTTTTCGCTCTGCTGGCGATGATCGCGCTGGCGCTGATCCTTTCTCGCGACGACCTGGCGGCGGGTCTGCCCGAAGCCGGGGCGCTGCTGCTCGGGGTGGCCTACGTCTTCGGATGCTGGCGCGCCGCGGCGGCGCTGCGGGAGATCCATCCTTACTGGCTGCTGTTCGGACTGGCGATCAACTGGGTGGGTGACATCTCGGCCTTCTACGCCGGCCGCGCGCTTGGACGTCACAAGCTGGCTTCGCGCGTGAGCCCGAATAAGTCCTGGGAAGGCTCGGCCGCCTCCCTCGCCGCCTCGGTGGTTTTCGGAGCGGTTTTCGTTTCGCGCCTGCTGCCCGAAATTGCGCCCTGGGCGGGCGCGGCGCTGGCCGCCGCCGGGAACGTGGCCGGACAGTTCGGAGACCTTTGCGAGTCGGCCATCAAGCGCGGCGCCGGAATGAAGGACAGCGGCTCGCTGCTGCCGGGCCACGGCGGATGGCTGGACCGCGTGGACAGCACCCTGTTCTCGCTGCCGGTTCTGCTGATGATCCTGTCCCGGCCCTGGGAGGCGTAACGGGCTTGCGCGCGTGGGCCCGGCACGGCTTATCATGATTTTAGCCCTTCAATTTGGAGCTTGGCCTCCGTTGACGCTCTGTGTGAGGTGATCGCCTTGAGCCGTACACTGCGACTTCTTTGTTCCTTGACCGCCGCCGCGGCCGCCGCCGCCGGGCAGGACCAGCCGCCCCCCTCCGGCGCCGACTACATCGAAGAGCCGGTCTATGTGCGGCGCTTCTCCATTGGCGTCACGCTGAGCGTTCCGGTGCAGAACCAGATCGCGGGCGAAAAGGTCACCCAGCTTGTTTCCACCGCGCCGCGGCTGGAGGTGGTGTCCGACAACAAGCCCAAAGGAAGATCGACGGGCTACGGCTTGATGGCGCAGGTCGTGCTGACGCCGCGCTTCGCGCTGGTGGCGAATCCGTTGATCCGGAAGATGCAGTACAACTCCTTCACCGTGCTCTACGAAGGCGTCGACAACCCGAATACGCCAGTGGATGAGCGGCGCGGAACCAACATCGAAGAGGATTCCCGCGCGCGGCTGATCGACGTGCCCGTCCTGGTGCGCTTTTTTGGCAAGGACCGCTATGAGGAAGGGCACCGCTGGTTCGCGCAACTCGGTCCCAACGTGCAACTGGCGCGCAAGGTAAAGAGCTCCCGCGAAACACTGCACCCCAACCAGACGAAGTCCTTTGACGATTCTCCGGTTTCCTACCGCAAGCGGGCGCTGGGCGGAACGGCTGGCTTTGGCGCGCGTTTCATGGATGAGTTCGGGATCTCGGTCGTTCCGGAGGTGCGCTACACGCGCTGGTTCAGCACCACCTTCGGTTCGGTCTCGGGGCGTTCGCGAAGGAACCAGATCGAGTTCCTGGTGTCGCTGGCGTTTTAGCTCTGGTCCGCGGCGGGCAGGGCGGCGAAGCGGTCCAGCGCCGCGGCCAACTCGCCGGGCGCAAGCCCGCCAGCGTCGAAGCGGCGCACCGCGACCGCGAAGCGCCCCGCCGGGAACAGCGCCGGGGCCTCCAGGAACAGGCGCTCCGGCAGAGCCGCTTCCAGAGCGTCCAATGCGGCTGGCCGGGCCAGCAGCGCCAGACTCCCGGCGCTCCAGCGGAATCCAGCCTTCCACATGCCGGGGTATCCGCGCCGGAGTTGCCTCCAGAGTTCGGCCACCAGGGCGTCACCCATCCCATAGCCGTAGTGATCGAGGATCAGATGGAAGCGCCGGATAGCGAAACACAATACCCCGCAGCCGCCGGATGAATGGAGCAATTGCTCCGCTTCGGCGCGTCCGCCGAGGCGCTCCGCGAGCGGCTGAAGCTGGGCGGCTGCCGGCATTTAAGGCAGTAATCGCCCGTGGCTCGGGAGGCCGCCAGAACCCATCTGGAGGGGGATGCGCAGCTAAAGCGTGGGGAGAAGGAAGGCGAAGACGCGATGCTGCCCGGGCGGGCATCAGCGGAACGTTGCCAGCAGCCAGACCGCGACCGCGGCAGCGGCGGGCAGCAGAACGATCCCCCAGCGCCGCAGGAAGCCGTCGCCGGGAAGATCCGCCTTGCGGCGCTTGGCGAGAGTCCCTGCGGCGGCGACGTTGCCCTTCCGGTTCAGCGACTTCAGGATCTCCTCCCGGCCCCGGCGGTCGGCGATCAGGATGGTGCCCGAGTTGCGGCTGGCGGTGGTTTCCTCGAGCCGGCGGCGCAGCGGTTTGGGCACCTGCTCGAGCGACCGGTAGACTTCCGTCCGGCCTCCCACCGAGATCAGAATCGTCGAAGTTCTAACGGTTTTCGGCTCCATGGCCCGGGCTACCCCGTCCT
>CAKZVG010000502.1 GCA_937921835.1 uncultured Bryobacteraceae bacterium
GGCCGCCAGACGGAACTGAAGGGGCGTGGAGTTCACCGGGAACCTTTCCTCGAAACCCAAGTTATCCCACATGCGGCCGGGATGGTTGCAACCGGACCGGCGGCGAGGTGAGCTGGTTGGCCGCCCACACCTTGAACGCGCCGGTGGATTGCGCGGCGCGCGGGACCATCCGCGGCTGAGGCGCGGAGCCTCCAGGCGAAACAGCCCGCCTCAGTCGGCGAGCGCCGACGCGCGGCGCACCAGCCGCCGGACCCCTTCTTCGAAGGCGCGCGGTTCGGTGAGGAGGCTCACCACCAGGTAAGCCTCCGATTCGAAATCGAAAAAGAAGCCGGGCTGCACCAGCACGCCGTCCTCTTCAAGCAGCGCCAGCGCCCAATCCTCCTCCGCAAGTACGCGCGGCGCTTGTACCGTCGCGTACCATCCGCCTTCCACTTCGAGAACCCGCAGCGGGGACTCGGGACCGATCGCCGCTCGCAGCCGCGCGAGGTTTCCGGCGGTGCGGCGGGCGATCTGCTCCCGGACCGCCGCGCCCGCTTCGAGCAGCTTCGGGAGCGCCCATTGCACCGGCGTTCCAACCGAGAGATAGGTGTCGGCGATGAGTTCGAGCCGCTCGAACGCGGCCCGGCGCAACGGTTCCGGTCCCGCGGCGGCGATCCAGGCCAGTTTCATCTGCGGCAGGCCGCACGACTTGGACAACCCGCCCAGGCAAAAGGTGAGCGCGCGCCGCGCACCGGCGAGAGTTTCGACGCGCAGCGGATCCGGTCCAAACGCATAGGCGCTGAAGACCTCGTCGGAAATGATCGCCAGTCCGCGCGCGGCGCAGAAATCCTCCAGCCGCTCGAACTCCTCGCGCTTGAGGAACGATCCGGTGGGATTGTTCGGGTTCACGACCACCACCGCCCGCGCGCGCGGCGTGGCGGCCTCCTCGAGGCGCGCGAAATCGACCATCCACCCATGGTCGTAACGCAGCGGATACTGCGCCACGCGCAGCGATTCCAAACGCGCCAGAAACTCGAATAGCGGATAGGACGGCCGCGGCGCCAGGATCTCGTCGCCCGGATCGGCCAGCAGCTTGAACAGATAAGCATAGGCTTCGCTGGTGCTGGCGGTGAGGAGCACCCGCGGCGAATCCGGCACCGCCGCCCGCGCGGCCGCCAGACCGGCCGGCGCGGGATCGTAGCGCAGCGCGCGCCGGTCGGCCAGCGCTTCGAGGAGCGCCTCCGGATACTCGAAACCGGCGCGGGTGGGGTTCGATTCGGTCAGATCGAGGACCCGCGCGCCCGCCGCACGCCTGGCCGCCAGCGCTTCGCTGAGCCGGTTGCGCGGCAGGTCCCAATCCAGGCGCGAAGAGAACGGGATCACCGGCCGGCCTTCGGCGCCAGAACGCGGTCGATGCGCGCGAAGACCTCCTCGGGTGTGCCGAGGCCGTCGATGTCGTGGCGGCCGGCGCCCGTATAGTATTCGATCAGCGGCGCGGTCTGCCGTTCATATACGGCGATGCGCTCGCGGACCACCTCGGGTTTGTCGTCGGCGCGGCCGCGGCTCGCCAGCCGGCTGACAATCGCTTCGACCGGCGCCTTCAGCACGATCACGACGGGTCTGGGGAAGCCCTTGCGCGGAAGCAGCGTGTCGAGAAACCGCGCCTGCTCGACGGTGCGCGGGTAACCGTCCAGAATGAAACCGCGCGCCGCGTCCGGTTGCGAGATGCGCTGCTCGACAAGCGCGTTCACGATCTCGTCGCTCACCAGTTCGCCCTTGGCCATCACGCCCTGGATGCGCCGGCCGAGCGGCGTCGCCTGCTCCACTTCGGCGCGCAGCAGTTCGCCGGTCGAGATGGGCGGAAGGCCGTACTTCTTGGTGATGAACTCGGCCTGCGTGCCTTTGCCGCCTCCCGGGGGCCCCAGCAGCACCACCACTACTTTGCCCGCCGGCGGAGCCAGAACGGCGGCCGCGGCGGGAAGGAGAAGCAGCAGCGGAATACAGGGGTTCATTGGTCAATTATGGCGCGCCGGCGCGCGAGGCGCCAGCCTGGGCTACACTCGTGTTGGAAGAACGCTCATGCCCAAAATCGAAATCAAAGATCCCGAGAAATCCGCCTCCACCGGCGCTTACTCTTCCGGAGTCCTGGCCGACGGCTGGCTGTACATCAGCGGCCAGGGACCTCTCGACATGAAGACCGGCCAGGTGGTCGAGGGCGCCATCGAAGAGCAGACCCGGCTCACCCTCACCCACATCGGGCGCATTCTGAACGCCGCCGGCTGCACCTTCGCCGACGTGGTCAAGTGCACCTGCCACCTCTCTGATATCCGCGATTTCGACGCCTTCAATGGCGTCTATGCCCAGTTCTTCACCGGCGTGAAGCCGGCCAGGACCACGGTGCAGTCCGTGCTCTGGGGCGGCATCAAAGTGGAAATCGACGCCGTGGCCCGGGTGCCGGAGAAGTAGGCGCCCGCTTGCTGCTCGTCCGTGCCGTCGAGACCTCGCGCAGCGTCGCCGCCACTTCGCGGCGCGCTAAAAAGCTGGATTTGCTGGCGGGTTTGCTGCGCGCTCTCGAGGCCGGCGAAGC
>CAKZVG010000503.1 GCA_937921835.1 uncultured Bryobacteraceae bacterium
AGGCCGCGGGAATGACGGCCGAGATCGTCTGGACCAAGACGTTTCACGACCACCCGCTGCTGATCGACGCCTTCCGGCAGCGGCTTGAAACCGTGCTGCCCGCCGGGAGGGTGCTCTTCACCGCGCACAGCCTGCCCGAAAAGATCCTTGAGAACGCCGACCCCTACGACGCCGAAGCGCGCCGGACCGCGGCGCTGGTGGCGGCGGCTTCGCGCCTGGACGCCTGGGACTTCGCCTATCAGAGCCAGGGCATGACGGACGACAAGTGGCTGGGGCCAACGGTCGAGTCCCGGCTGGATGAGTACGCCGCCGCGGGCGTCCGCGAGGTGGTGCTTCATCCCATCGGGTTCGTATGCGATCACGTCGAGATCCTCTACGACGTGGACGTTCTCTTCCGCCGCTACGCGCGCGAGCGGGGCATCGAACTGCGCCGCCCGCCGTCGCTCAACGCGTCGCCGCTCTTCATCGAGGCCCTGGCCGCCGTGGCCCGCCAAAAACTGGAGCAGCCGTGACCGGGCGCGTCGCCATCGTCGGCGGCGGCATCTCGGGACTTTCGGCCGCCTACTATCTGGCCAAGGCGGGCGTTCGCCCGGTACTCTACGAGCGGGAGCCGCGTCTCGGCGGCGTCATCCTCACCGAGCGCCTGGAAGGGTGCGTTCTCGAAGCCGGGCCGGACAGCTTCCTGGCCGCCAAGCCGCAGGCGCTCGAACTCATCCGCGAACTCGGACTGGAAAGCGGCGTCATCGCCTCCAACGACCATTTGCGGGTCACCTACGTCGTCAAGAACGGCCGGCTGGTGCCGCTGCCCGACGGGCTGATGCTGATGGTGCCGACCCGCCTCCGGCCCATGATCCTGAGCCGTCTGCTCGGCTGGCCCACCAAACTGCGCATGGGATGGGAATGGTTCCGCCGCCCGCGCGCGGCGCCCGCGCCCGACCGTTCGGTGGCCGAGTTCATCCGCGATCACTACGGGCAGGAAGCCGTGGACTACCTCGCCGAACCGCTGCTGGCTGGCGTCTACGGCGGCGACCCGGAGCGGCTCAGCGTGGGCAGCGTGCTGACCCGCTTCGCTGAACTGGAGGCCCAATACGGAAGCCTCACCCGCGGCGTGCTGGCCGAGCGGAAGAGAGCGCGGCGCGCCGGGCGGCCGCAACCTCTGTTTCAAACGCTGAAGGACGGCCTCGGCCAGCTCGTCGCGGCGCTCGAAGCCGCCATCGCCGGGCGCTGTGAGGTGCGGCATTCCGAGGTGGAGCGCCTGGAGCCGTCCGCCAGCGGCTACCGGCTGCTGGCGCGCGACGGCCATCTGGACGCCGCGCACGTCGTGCTGGCCTGCCCGGCGTACGAGGCCGGCCGGCTGGTGGGCGCGCTCGACTCCGGTTTGGCGGGGGCGCTCGGCGAGATCCCTTATAGTTCCTCGCTGACGCTGTCGCTGGTCTACGACCGCGCGGCGCTCGGGCATCCCCTCGACGGCTTCGGATTCCTGGTGCCCAAGCGGGAGCGCCGCACGCTGGTGGCCTGCACCTGGGTGGGCACGAAGTTCTCGCACCGCGTGCCCGCGAACCTGGCCGTGCTGCGCTGCTTCGCAGGAGGCATGGATCACCGCGTGATCGAAGAGGACGACGCGACGCTCATCGCCCAGGTGCGCGAGGAACTGCGGCGCCTGATGGGCGTAACGGCCGAGCCGCGGTTGGCGCGCATCGCCCGCTGGCCGCGCTCGATGGCGCAGTACACCGTCGGCCATGCCGCCCGGCTGGCCGGCATCCAGGCGGCGCTCGAACGCCTGCCGGGGCTGCACCTGGCCGGGAACGCCTACACCGGCATTGGCATCTCCGACTGCATCCGCATGGGGCGGCAGGCGGCCGGGCGCATCGCCGGCAAGCCCGCGGCGGGTCAATAGATCAGTTTCAATCCAAAAACGATCGAGCGCTGGTTGCCGGCGGCCGCCGTGATGCGGCCGAAGGCCGCGCTGGTGGGCGCCGTGTTGGGGGCCGCCAGATTGGTCCGGTTCAGCGCGTTCAGGAACTCGGCGCGGAACTGCATTCTGAGCTTCTCGGCGATCGGAAAATTCTTGATCCCCGACATGTTCCATACGTCCACCGGCGCTCCCCTGACGCCCGAAAAGCGCGAGGAAAGAGTGATCCGGTTGGAGGCCAGTTGCTCCGCCGCCCGGCGGTTGAAAGCGTCCGTGTTGAACCAGCGTTCGAGCGTCCGGCCGGACTTGAGCGGGATGTCCTCGACCCGCCCAATCAACAGGGCGTTTCCGAACCCCAGCGGCGCTCCGCTCTGGCGCTGCCAGGACGCGTTCGCCTGCCAGCCGGCCACCAGCGCCTGGACAGCTCGAGGCGCCCCGGAAAGCAAAGGCCGCCCCTTGCCGAACGGGAGTTCGTAAAGGCCGGTGAAGTGATAAACGTGCGTGCGGTCCAGGTCCGAGATCAGCTTCTCGGGCATCGGATCGCTGTCGTTGTTGAACGTCCGGGCCTCCATGAATTTGGACCAAGTCCAATTGAACTGCGCCGTGAAGCCGTTCTGGAAACGGCGTTCGGTGAGGAACTGAAGCGAGTGATACCAGGAGTAGGCGACCGGTTCGGGCGCGGTGACGCCGGTGAAGTGCGGGTACGGGCGCAGCAACTGCTGCCGCGCCACGGAGGCGCCCGCCAGGTTGGTCGCGGGCAGCAGCGGATAGAACGGGTTCGCCACCTGCGCCGTCAGGAAGTTGATGGTGGCCTGGTCGCGGACCGGGGAGCGCGAAAGATAAGCGGCCGGCACCGCGTTGTACTGGCGCGTGGCCGGCAACTTCGTGCCGCGGCTGGCCACGTAAGAGGTATCCACGAACACGCGCTTGGGAAGCTGGCGCTGCAAGCCGAAACTCCAGCGTTGCAGGTAGCCGCTCTTGACGAAGGGCGCGAAGGCCCCCACCCCCTGGCCAAGCGCCGTCCGCAGTCCGCCTTCGGCGCCAAGCGGAATCGTCAGGCCGCCCGGAAACGGGTTCGCCAGCGACGCCACGAACGTCAAGCCGTTGTCGAGCGACGGGTTCAACGTCGTGTTGGCGGTGAAGCCGGTCTGGTTGACGGCGTTGCGGTCCACCCCTTGCGGCACGTAGTAGATGCCATAGCCGCTTCGCAGCACGGTCAGCGGGGTGAGTTGCCAGGCGATGCCGGCGCGCGGGGCGAAGCTGCGGCGCGACGTTTCCCAGACCCCGCGCGGCTGTCCCGCCACACCGGCGAAGGTGAGTCCGCCCACCACCCGGAATTGGGAGGGCGGAATCTCCGGGATCGGATTCCGCGCATAATTGGCGAGCACCTGCGGCGCGATGGGGTTGACGGTGGTGAAATCGAAGTTTCGCACCGAACGGTTGAAGCGCTCCGTCATCGGCTCGTCGTAGTCGTAGCGCAGGCCCGCGTTGATGGTCAGCGTGGGCCGCACGCGCCAGTCCGACTGAAGGTATAGCGCGAAGTTCCGCGACTGATCGGCGTAGGAATCGTTCAGGCTGGCCGAGCCGGCCGACGGAATGCCGAGCAGGAACGAGGCGAGCCCCTGGCCGATGGGCGAGGCCGGCGAACTGTCCAGCGGGCCGTTGGTCCAGCGCGAGTTGAAGGTGAGGTTCGGGTTCTTGGGCAGCCAGTTGTAGGAGTTGTTCCGGTAGACGCGCACCTCGCCGCCGAAGCGCAGAATCGCCGCGCCCTTGTTCCAGGAAACGTCGTCCGACACGGTGAGGTAGTTGGTGACGTTGTCGTTGTTGGCGGTCCCGCCCAGCGTCTGGTAGCCGGCGATATTCAGGGCGGGGAACTGCCGCGCGCGCGGCTCGATCAAGCCCGAAAGCGCCGGCGAGAAGCCGAGCGCGGCGAGATCCAGTTCCTGGAGCTTGGGAGTGGCGGACTGGTTGAAGCGCGTGAACCCGGCACGGAAGTTGTTCACCAGGGTCGGCGAAATCACGAATACGTCGTCGAACACGCCGGCGTGGCTGCGGCGCCAGCGGTCGTTGACGTTGGTCTTGTTGGCTTCCACGATCCCGCTGGAGACAAAGAGCTGGCTGCCGTGGTTGTAACGGACAAAGACGCGATGCCGCTCGCTGAAGTTGTGATCCACCTTGCTGACCACGCTCACCTGCTGGTTGATGTTGGAGTCGCGGGTCTGGTAGTTGTTGGTGCCGTTGTCGAGGCCGGCGATATTCGAGTCCGGCCAGAAGGACAACAGACCCACGGCGGTCTTGTCCAGCCGGCTGGCCGGGATCACGTTGCCGGCGAAGGGTTGGCGCGAGAATCGTCCCCCGGC
>CAKZVG010000504.1 GCA_937921835.1 uncultured Bryobacteraceae bacterium
TCGGACGCAACGCCCGCAGACGCCCGGCCAGTTCCCGCCCGGTCATGGAGGGCATGACGACGTCGGTCAGCATCAGGTGGATGGGTCCCGAATGGCGTTCGGCCAGCAGCAGCGCCTCGCCGCCCATGCCCGCCTCCAGCACGCGATAGCCATAGCCTTTCAGGATTTCCACGGTCAGGCTGCGGACCTGCGCCTGGTCCTCCACCACCAGGATCGTCTCGGAGCCGGCCAAGGAGTCTTCGATCGTTGCCCGGGCCGTCTCGCTGGTCTTCGCCGCGCCGGCGCACGGCAGATCGATCTTGAACGTCGTGCCCCGGCCCGGCTCGCTGTAGACCCAAATCCTGCCGCCGCTCTGCCGCACGATGCCATAGACGGTGGCCAGTCCGAGGCCGGTCCCCTTTCCTTCCCCCTTGGTGGTGAAAAAGGGGTCGAAGATGCGATCGAGAACCTCCTTCGCCATTCCCACACCGGTGTCGGTGACGGTCAGGCGCACGTAGTCACCCGGTTCCAGGCCGCCGGCTTCCTCCGCGCCACCGCCCTCCAGGCGGACCGCGGAGGTCTCGATAGTCAGCTTGCCCCCCTCCGGCATGGCGTCATGCGCGTTCACCACCAGGTTCATGAGCACTTGGTTCAATTGGCCCCGGTCGGCCATGACCAGCCCGATCGAGGGGTCCAGCACCGTGACCACCTCGATGTCCTCGCCCACCAGGCGCTGGAGCATATCGGCGTCTTCGGCCACGAGCTGGTTCAGGTCCAGCGGCTTCGGTTCAATCACCTGTTTGCGACTGAAGGCCAGCAACTGCCGGGTGAGCGACGCCGCCCGGTCGCCCGACTTGCGGATTTCCTCGATCGGCTTGCGGAGCGGGTCGGCCGGATCCAGCCGCGACAGTAACAAGTCGGCGTAGCCGTTGATGACCGTCAGCAGGTTGTTGAAGTCGTGCGCCAGCCCGCCGGCCAGCCGCCCGACGCTTTCGAGCCTCTGCGCCCGCTGGAGTTGTTCGGTCAACTGGGCCTTTTCCCGCTCGGCCCGGCGCCGCTCGGTGACGTCGTGCAGGATACAGTGGGTGCGCAGAAACCGGCCTTCCGCATCGCGCCCTGCCTTGCCGTCGAAGCCGATGATCACGCGCGAGCCGTCCTTGCGCCGCAGCGCGAACTCTACGTGCGCCTCGCCGCTCTCCTTACAGCGCGGGAACAGCTCCCGGAACCGTTCCACCTCGGCCGGGCCGTCAAGGAACTCGCCGAACCAGTGTCCTAGCACCTCGTCACGGGTGTATCCGAGAGCGTCAAGCCAAGCCGGGTTGATGTCAGCCAGCCGTCCCTCGGCATCGAGCGACTGGTAGCCCAGCGGCGAATCCAGGTACAGCCTCCGGTAGCGCTCCTCGCTCCGGCGCAGATCTTCCTGCGTCCGGCGCTGTTCGAGCGCGGTGGCAAGGCTGCCGGCGGCACGCTCAAGCAGGCCGATCATCTCGGGGGTGAACTTCCCCGAAGCGCGATCGTTGCACTGAAGCAGGCCGATGGTCTTACCGCCGAAATGCAGCGGGATCAAGGCCAGGGAGTGGTAGCCCTCGCGCAGACAGCGCCCGCGCCAGTGCGGCGGCAGCCGCGCCGGTTCCGTGGCGGCCAGGACATCCTCCGTGCTGTTGGTCCAGAAGCTCCCATGCGCGGTGACATGCTCCAGCCCGGGATCCAGCCGCCCTTCGATCGCCGCCCCGCACAGACACTCCAGTTCCGTACCGCCGGCGCCACACAGCCGCTTTTCGGTTTCGACGAACTCGGCCGGAAACCCGCGCGTTTCCGAGTATGGGAAATCGCCGCCGTCCCGCAGCCGGATGCCGACCGCTTCGCAGCCCGACCACTCCTGGAGAAAGCCGGTGACCATGGACAGCAGACCGCGCGTATCGTTGGGAGCGTTCAGAATGCGCAGAAGCTGGAGCATTGTCTCCCGCTCCGCTTCATAGAGCTTGCGGTAGGTCACGTCCAGGGCGGTCGAGAGCAGGCGCGGAACGCCCCCGATGGTGACCGGCGCCACGTCGTAGGAGCAGACCAGCCGGCGCCCGTCCTTGGCGCGCGGAGTGAGTTCCAGATTGGTCAGGCGCCCCTGCTCGCGAAAGTCGCGCAGGATCCGCTCCTGCTCTTCCGGCTCCAGCCACCCGATCTCAACCGCGGTCCTGCCGAGAACTTCTTCCCGCCGGAAGCCCGACACCGCTTCGAACTTCTCGTTCACCTCGAGGAAGGTTCCGTCCTCGATGGTCCGCATGCTCATCATGACCGGCGCCTTGAAGAAGGCGAGCGAGAAGCGCTCCTCGCTTTCGCGCAGCGCCCGCTCAACCCTGGCGCGCTCCTCCTCGCCGGCGAAACGGTCCAGCGCGAAGGAGATGTCCATGGCCACCTCCTCGAACAGATGGACCTCAGACGGGCTGAAGAACTCCGCCTCCGCGGCGTACAAGCAAAGGACGCCGTAAACGCCGCCCCCCAAGCGCAGGGGAAACGCGGCGCAAGACCCAATGCCCGCCTCCCGGGCGAAGGCGTAGCAGCCCTCGCCCGGCTGCTCGGGCGAGATCCGGTTGCACAGGACCGGACGATTCCCGCCGATGGCGGCGCGCGCCAGGCCGCACTCGGCCTTGTCCAGCGCGTGCGGAAAGCGCCCCGTATCGCCTTTGAGCGCGGCCACGCGGACCGCGCCGCCCGGCTCCGCCACGCCGATCCACGTCATCCGGAAGTGGCCAAACTCCGCCGCCACGTGGCAGATGGTCTCGAACAACTCCTCCCGCGCGCGGGCGCGGGCTACCGCCTGGTTCACCTGGCTCAGAACCGCGTAAAGCCGGTTCAACTTGAGAAGTTCGGCTTCCTGCCGTTTGCGCGCGGTGATGTCGTGGAAAAAGCACGCGAACCGTCCCTCGCGCGGCCGGAACGCCAGGACTTCGAACCATTTCCCAAGCGGGGTGTGGAACTCCTCGAATTGCGCCGGTTCGCCGGTGAGGACCACCCGGCCATAGGTTTCAATCCACTTCGCGTCCGTATCCGGCAGAACTTCGAGCAGCCGCCTGCCCACGATCGCCCCGGCCGGAATGCCGGTGAGCTTCTCAAACGTCGGATTGACGGCCAGAAAGCGGTAATCGCAGGGCCGCCGCTGTTCGTCAAACAGCATCTCGTGCAGGGCGAAGCCGTCCAGCATGCGCGTGAACGGCATCTCGTAGAGGTCTTCCGCTTCCCGGCCGCCGAGTGCGGCCAGCGCCTCTTCGCGGCTGGAATAGGCCAGCACCGGATAGCCGGCGGAGCCGAGCGCGCTCAGCATCCCGGCGCGCCGGACGGGATCGGCTTCGATCAGGATCAGACCTCGTGGTGCGGGTTCCAACGGGACCTCCTGGACCGGCCGTTCCTAACCGTTCCGCGCGCGGCGGCGCCTGAACGGAACGGGGAACTGGCGCCCTACCGTGCCGCCGGTTCCGACTTTAGACCGTCTAGCAGTATATATCGTCCGGCGCCGTACCGATGTGCAGCGCCACGATTCCCGCCGTGATCCGTTCGAAAGCAACCTCGCGGAAGCCCGCCGCGCGCATCTCCGCGGCCAGTTCCTCTGCGCCAGGGAACCTGCGCACCGATTCGGGCAGGTAGCCGTAGGCTTCGGGAGAGCCGGAAACCAGGCCCCCCAGGCGCGGCAGGACGCGCGCCGAGTAGCAGCCGTACAGCCGCCGGAAGAGGGGATTTGGCGGCGTGGAGAACTCCAGGATGGCCGCCACGCCGCCCGGCTTCAGCACCCGCAGCATTTCGGCCAGCCCGTCGCGGTAGTTCACCAGGTTGCGGAAGCCGAAGGCGGCGGTGATGAGATCGAGCGAGTGCGCCGCCAGCGGGAGGCGCAGCGCGTCGGCCTCGAACAGCGCCGATCTCAGCCCCGCGCGGGCGATCTTGGCGCGCGCGCTTTCGAGCATGGGACGGCAGAAATCGCTCCCCATCACCGGCGCGCCCCGTTCGCGTTCGAGCGCCAGCACCAGGTCGCCCGTTCCGCAGCAGATGTCCAGTACGCGCGCTCCCGGGCGGCGGAGAATGGCGCGCAGGCGCCTTGCCGCGCGCGCTCGCCAGTAGCGGTCCACGTTGAGCGACAGCAGGTGGTTGAGCAGGTCGTAGCGCGGCGCCACGCGCCCGAACATGCCGCGGATCCAGCGCGCCGCTTCCTCCTCCCCGCGAGCGCCCTCGGGCGCGGCGCCTTTCATCGCAGAGCGCCGCGGATGGCCTCGAGCACCATCGCCTGGTCCAACCCCGACATCACCCTGACCGCGCCGATGCGCTCCGGCAGGACGAAATGCACCTTGCCCTGGACGGTCTTCTTGTCGCCCTGGAGCCGGGCGGCGAGCGCCTCGGCCGCGATGCCATCGAGCGGCGGAATGGGACCGTAAGCGGCGATGGCGGCGGCGATGCGCCGCTCCTGTTCCTCCGTCAGCAGGCCCGCCAGACGGGCCAGGTGCGTGGCCGCGCGCATCCCGAACGCCACCGCCTCGCCGTGCAGGAAGCGTGCGTAGGCGGTCTCGGCTTCGAGCGCGTGTCCCACCGTGTGGCCGAAATTCAGGATGCGCCGCAGATCTCCCTCGCGCTCGTCGGCGCTGACCACTTCGGCCTTGATGCGCACCGACTCCGCGATCAGCGCGTCCACCACGGACGGCTCGCGCGCCAGCACCTCCGCCGGCCGGCGCTCCATCAGTTCGAACAATTCCGGGCTGCGGATCACCCCGCACTTCAAGACCTCGAACAGCCCGGCGCGGTACTCGCGCCCGGGAAGCGTCGCCAGAACGTCCGGATCAATCACCACCGCCAGCGGCTGGTGGAAGGCGCCGAGCAGGTTCTTTCCCTCGGCGAGGTTCACCCCCGTCTTGCCGCCCACGCCCGCGTCCACCTGCGCCAGCAGCGTGGTCGGCGCCTGGATGACCGGGATGCCGCGCATGAAGATGGCGGCCAGGAACCCGCCCAGATCGTTGGTGATGCCGCCGCCGAAGGCGATCACCACGCTCGATCGGTCGCCGCCCGCGCGCAGCATCTGTCCGGCCAGCGCCTCCACCTCACTTAGCCGCTTGCGCTCTTCGCCGCCCGGAAAGAACAGCACCTGGCGCGGGCGCCCTGCCAGAGCCTTCTCCACCACCTCTCCATGCAGCCGCCACACGTCCGCGGTGGTGACGACGAACAGCTTGCCGGCCGTTGCGGGGACGTGGGCGGCGAGCGAAGCCAGCGCGCCGCGCTCGACAATCACAACATAACGGGCGCGCGGTGTTTCCACTGCGTAGCGGGGCATACAGAAGTTGTACCATGGAAAAGTTACGCCGACTTCAGAAGCTCAATATGACTTTCTCGTGGTGGGCGCGGGAGTCGCCGGGCTGCGCGCCGCCATCGAGCTTGCGCCGGCCGGGCGCGTCCTGGTGGTCGCCAAGGACAGCCTGCGCGAGTCTTCCTCGGAGTATGCCCAGGGCGGCATCGCGGTTGCCCTGAGTGACGATGACGAGGTGTCCCTGCACGAACAGGACACGCTGGTGGCGGGCGACGGCCTGTGCGACCGCGAGGCCGTGCGCGCGCTGGTCGAGGAAGGTCCGGCCGCCATCCAGCAGTTGATCGACTGGGGCGTGCAGTTTGACCGCGAGGGCGCCCGGCTGGTGTTTGCCCGCGAAGGGGCGCACAGCCGCAGCCGCGTGCTGCACGCGCACGGCGATTCCACCGGGCGCGAGATCTCGCGCGTGCTTTACCAGAAGGCGGCCTCGCTTCCCAATGTCGAGTTCCGCAGCTTCTCGGCCATCACCGACCTGCTGAGTGACGGCTCCGAGGTATGCGGCGCGCTGGCCTGCGACGCCTCGGCCAGGGAGTCTTTCGTGCTGCGGGCGCGCGCGGTGCTGCTGGCCACCGGCGGACTGGGTTGCGTCTACTCGGAAACCACCAATCCCGACGTGGCCACCGGCGATGGCGTCGCCTGCGCCTTCCGCGCCGGGGCCGAGGTGCAGGACATCGAGTTCGTGCAGTTTCACCCCACCGCGCTGCATCTGGAGAACGCGCCCCGCTTCCTGCTCTCGGAGGCGCTGCGGGGTGAAGGCGCTAGGCTGCGCAACGAGGCGGGCGAGCGTTTCATGCAGCGCTACCACCCGCTTGAGGAACTGGCTCCGCGGGATGTGGTCGCGCGCGCCATCTACGCCGAGATGCGCCGCACCGGCGGAAGCCATGTTTACCTCGACCTGACGCACCTCCCCGGCGGATTCGTGGCGCGCCGTTTCCCGCGCATTTACGAGACCTGCCTCAAGTATGGCCTGGACCTCGAGTCACAGCCCGCGCCGGTGCATCCGGCCGCGCACTACGCCATGGGTGGTGTGCGCACCGACCTCCAGGGGCGCACCCGCCTTCAGCGCCTTTTCGCGGCCGGCGAAGTGGCCTGCACCGGCGTCCACGGCGCGAACCGCCTGGCGAGCAACTCGCTGCTGGAGGGCGTGGTCTTCGGCGCCCGCGCCGGGCGCGCCATGCGGGAATGGGCCGGTTCGAACCTCCCGCCTGCCTGCGCCGCTCCGGAACCCCGCTTCCCCGACATGAGCGAGCAGGAGGTAAGGCGGCTGGCGTGGGAGGAGTGCGGAGTGGTGCGTTCCGGCGCCGGGCTCGAACGCGCGCTCGCGCGGCTGGACGCGGCGCGTTGGGCGGGAGGGATTTCCCCGGACCGCCTCCGCCACGAGACCCGCAACCGCCACCTGGTGCTGAGCCTGATCGCCCGCTGCGCGCTGGCGCGCAGGGAGAGCCGCGGCGCGCATTGCCGCACCGACTATCCCGAGAAGCGGCCCGAATTCCAGAAACACTCGCTTATCGCTCCGACTCAGAATGAAGTTACCTTCGTGTAGCCCCGGTCCCTTGTTCTCCGCTCAGCGAACCGTGCGCAGCGTTCCTCCAGCGATGGCGCTGATGATTCTGGCCGTGCCCCTGATGGACGCCGGCCCGCAAACCGCGCTCTGGGCCACGCCCGCGATTCTGCTGGCCGCGATGCTGATCGCCTGGGCGGCCGA
>CAKZVG010000505.1 GCA_937921835.1 uncultured Bryobacteraceae bacterium
ACGGCGGCGCCGCTCGGGTCGGTGACGGTTCCGGTGAGGACGGAATCCGCGCCTTGGGGCAGCGCGGGAAACACGAAGAGCGCCAGCGGCAACAGGATTCTCGGGTGCATACGGATTCCAGAATTATAACGCGGCGCGGCGGGAGGCACGCATTCGGCCGGTGTCGCGGGGCGCTTCAATGTCGTATAACGGTAGTTTGGCTCTTCCGCCCAGGCCCGCGTACCGCTACTGGAAACTCGCATGAAACCTGTCCACAGCTTCAACGTCATCCCCTCGCTGCCGCCGCGGCTGGAACCGCTGCGCGAGCTGGCCTACAACCTCCGCTGGGCATGGAACCACGACACCATTGAGCTGTTCCGCCGGCTCGACCGCGATCTATGGGAAACCACCCACCACAATCCGGTCCTGATGCTCGGCAAGGTCGATCAGAGCATTCTTGACCGGCTGTCGCGCGACGAAGCCTTTCTGGCGCACCTGGACCGCGTGGAAGACAACCTGCGCCGCTACCTGGCGGGCGAACCCAACTGGTTCCAGCGCCATCTCGGGACGACCGACTCGCCGCTGATCGCCTATTTCTCGGCCGAGTTCGGCGTCACCGAGTGCCTTTCCATTTTCGCCGGTGGGCTGGGCGTGCTGGCGGGCGATCACCTGAAGTCGGCCAGCGACCTGAACGTACCTCTGGTGGCGGTGGGGCTGCTCTACCAGCAAGGCTATTTCCGGCAGTATCTGAATCCGGCGGGCTGGCAGCAGGAGGATTACACCGACAACGATTTCGAGAACCTGCCCATCACGCTGGAGCGGCGCTCCGACGGAGAGCCTTTGATGGTGGAGGTCGAATTCCCCGGACGCCCGGTGTACGCACAGGTGTGGCGCGCCAAGGTGGGCCGCGTGGCGCTGTTCCTGCTCGACACCAACGTCGCCGCCAACCGCCGCCCGGAGGACCGCGACATCACCGACCAGCTCTACGGCGGCGACAACGAAATGCGCATCAAGCAGGAACTGGTGCTCGGCCTTGGCGGCTTCCGGGCGCTCGAACGGCTCGGGCTCGAGCCCACGGTTTATCACATGAACGAAGGGCACTCGGCGTTCCTGGCCATCGAGCGCATCCGCCGCCTGATGGAGACCCGGCGCCTGTCCTTCGCCGAGGCGCGCGAGCTCGCCTCGGCGGGACTGATCTTCACCACCCACACCCCCGTCGAAGCCGGACACGACTACTTCCCCTACGAGCTGGTGGCGAGGTACTTCGGCGACTATGTCCGGCACCTCGGCATCTCGCTGGACCAGTTCATGGCGCTCGGCCGCCGCAATCCGCAGGACCAGGGTGAGCTGTTCTGCATGACCGTGCTCGCGCTGCGCCTTTCCATCTCCAGCAACGCCGTGAGCAAGCTGCACGGAGAGGTCTCGCGCCGCATGTGGAACGGGCTGTGGCCGGGCGTGCCGCTGGAGGAGGTTCCCATCGGCCACATCACCAACGGGGTGCATTTCCGCTCCTGGATCTCCTATGAGATGAACCAGCTCTACGACCGCTACCTGGGGCCGCGGTGGCGCGAAGAGCCGGCCGATCAGGCGCTCTGGAGACGGGCGCAGTCCATACCCGGCGAGGAATTGTGGCGCACGCACGAACGGCGCCGTGAGCGGCTGGTGGCGCTGGCGCGGCGGCGGCTGCGCGAGCAGCTTATCCGGCGCGGCGCGCCGCAGGCCGAAATCGACGCCGCCGACGAGGCGCTCGACCCCGAGGCGCTCACCATCGGCTTCGCGCGCCGCTTCGCCACCTACAAGCGGGCCACGCTGCTGCTGCGCGACCTCGACCGCCTGGAGCGCATCGTCAACCAGCCGGGCCGGCCGGTGCAGTTCATCATTGCCGGCAAGGCCCACCCCCGCGACGAGGCGGGCAAGCACTTCATCCAGCGCATCATCAACGCCGCCCGGCGCCCCGAGTTCCGCGCCCGCATCGTGTTTCTGGAAAACTACGACATGGCCGTCACGCGCTACATGGTGCAGGGCGCCGACGTCTGGCTCAACACGCCCCTGCGGCCCTTTGAAGCCAGCGGAACCAGCGGCATGAAGGCTCTGGCCAACGGCGTCCTCAATCTCAGCATCCTCGACGGCTGGTGGGACGAAGCCTGGCGGATGCAGAGTCCCGGCTGCGAGCCGGCCGGCTGGGCCATCGGCCAGGGCGAGTCCTACCCGGAGCGCGACTACCAGGATCAGGTCGAGGCCGAGGCGCTCTACGACCTGCTGGAGCGGGACGTGGTGCCGACGTTCTACGAGCGGCGGGCCAGCGGCTTGCCGGCGCGCTGGATCGACCGCATGAAGTCGGCGCTCTGCAACCTGGCGTTCTTCTTCAACACGCATCGCATGGTGCAGGAGTACACCGAGAAGTTCTACCTGGTGGCGCACGGCAGCTACCGCGAACTGGGTTCGGCCGACGCGGCCAAGGCCCGCACGGTAGCGGCCTGGAAGCAGCGGGTCCTGGAGAACTGGTCCAAGGTCTGGGTGGAAGTGGAGCGCCCCGAATTGCCCGGTGAGATCCGCATCGACACGCCGCTGACGGTCCGCGCACGGGTGTATCTCGGCGGACTGGCTCCCGAGGACGTCGCCGTCGAACTGTACCTGGGCCGCCTCGACGCGGATGGCGCCTTCCAGCAGGCCCTGCCGGTGGAGATGCGGAAGGCCGGCGAGGCGGGGGGAGCGTGGCTGTTCGAGGCCTCGGGGGTGAAATGCACCGAAAGCGGCCGTCACGGCTTCACGGTGCGCGTGCTTCCGTCCCACCCCGATCTGGTGACGCAGTTTCTGCCCGGATTAATCGCCTGGGCCTGACATCCGCGGAAGGAGAGCAGCGAATGAAAGTTGCGGTACTGACCAGCGGCGGCGACGCTCCGGGAATGAACGCGGCCATCCGCGCCGTGGTGCGCGCCGGGATCGGCCAGGGTTGGAGCATGTACGGCGTGCGCCACGGCTACGCCGGTCTGATGGCGGGCAACTTCCGGCCCCTGGGCGCGCGCGACGTGGGCGAGATCATGCAGCTTGGCGGCACGGTCCTCGGCAGCGCGCGCTCGCCCGAGTTCAAGACCGTGGACGGGCGGCGCAAAGCCATCCGCGAAATGAATAAAGAGGGCATCGACGCGCTGGTGGCGATCGGCGGCAACGGCACCCAGACCGGCTCGCACGAGCTCGCGGCGATGGAGTTTCCGGTGGTGGGCGTCGCCTCCACCGTGGACAACGATCTGTATGGCTCCGACATTACCATCGGGGTCGATACCGCGCTTAACGTCGCCCTCGAAGCCATTGACCGCCTGAAGGTGACCGCGTCTTCGCACGGGCGCGCCTTCCTGGTGGAGTTGATGGGCCGCGACTGCGGCTACGTCGCCCTCATGGCAGGCATCGCCGGCGGCGCCGAGGCGATCGTGATTCCCGAAGTCGAGACCGATCCGGAGGATGTCGCCAACGAGATCCGCCGCGCCTACAAGCGCGGCAAGCCGCACGCGCTGATCGTGGTCGCCGAAGGTGCGCGCTACAACGCCGCGGGCCTGGCGGCGTTCTTCAAGGAGCACGAGCAGCGGCTGGGCTTCGACCTGCGCGTGACGGTTCTGGGCCATGTGCAGCGCGGCGGAACGCCCACTTACGCCGACCGCATGCTCGGCACGCGCCTCGGGGCCGAGGCCATCCACCAGATCGCGCGCGGCAACACGGGCGTGCTGGTGGGCATCCGCCAGGGCGAGCTCGCGGCTACGCCGCTCGGCGAGGTCGTGGCGGGCAAGAAGCAGCTCGACACCAGCCTGCTCGAACTGGCCGGTATTCTGGCGAAGTAGAGGAAGGGAGCCGTCTTGCCCAGGGATTGGAGCAAATCGGAGGCCCTGCTGGAGCGCGCCCGGCAATCGCTCCCGGCGGGCGTGAGCAGCCCCTTCCGCGCCAAGGCGCCGGTGCCGCTGTTTTTCCAGGACGGTCGCGGGCCCCGCCTGCTGGACGCCGACGGCAACTGGTACATCGACTACACCCTGGCCTGGGGACCGAATATCCACGGCTACCGCCACCCGCGCGTGGTCGCGGCGGTGCGGCGCGCGGCCGAAGGGCCGCACACCTACGGTGCGCAGCACGAACTGGAGTTCCTGACGGCCGAGAAGGTGCGCTCACTGGTTCCGTGCGCCGAGCTGGTGGGATTCACCTCCAGCGGCACCGAAGCCTGTCAGATCGCCTGGCGGCTGGCGCGCGCTTACACCGGACGCAATCTCATCCTGAAGTTCGAAGGGCATTACCACGGCTGGATGGATTCGGTCCTGCTGAGCTATCACCCGGGCGCGGCTGAGATGGGCGACCCCGACTCGCCCTGCGTCGTGCCGCAGTCCCGCGGCCAGGTGCCGAACGCCGCCGAGAACGTGGTGGTGGCGCGTTGGAATTCCAGCGAGGCCGTGGAGCGGGTCTTCGCCGCGCGCGGCGCCGAAATCGCCGCCGTGGTGATGGAGCCGGTGCTGTGCAACAGCGGCTGCATCCTGCCAGAACCAGGGTACTTGGAGGCGGTGCGCGGCATTGCGGCGCGGTACGGCGCGCTGTTGGTCTTCGACGAAGTGATCACCGGTTTCCGCCGCGCCCTCGGCGGCGCGCAGCAGTTCTATGGCGTGACTCCCGACCTAGCGACCCTTGGCAAGGCGATCGGCGGCGGACTCGCGCTCAGCGCGTTCGCCGGGCGGCGCGAGATCCTGGAACTGCTGATCGGCGGCGGGGTGGCCTTCGGCGGCAGCTTCAACGGCAACCCGCTCGTGCTGGCCGGGGCGCTGGCCACGCTCGAGGAGTTGTCGCGCGACGGCGGCGCGCCGCTCGATCACGCCAACCGCCTGGGCGAGGGTCTCATGGAGGGCATTCGCGATCTCGCCCGGCGCAAGGGACTGCCGCTTCTGATCAGCGGCTTCGGCGCCGCTTTCGCCCTTCACTTCACCGCGCGCCAGGCGCTGCGCGAATACCGCGACACACTCGGCGACGACCAGTCGCTGCTTGAACGCCTGGTGCGGGAACTGGCGGCGGAAGGTGTTACCATTTTGCCGGACGGGCGGATGTACGTCTCGACCGTGCATACCGCGCGGGAGGCGGAAGAGACGCTGGCCGCCTTCGAGAAGGTATTCGATCGCTGGTGAGGACATTCAAATGACGTTTCGCCGCGAATTTGTTCAAAGGCTTGGAGCTGCGGGCGTGCTGCCGGCCGCGCCCGCCGCGGCCGCGCGGAACGCCCCCTCGAGGGGCGTGTTCGCGGTGCGCGATTTCGGCGCGGCGGGAGACGGCGCCAGGCTTGACACCAAACCGCTCCAGGCGGCCATTGACGCCTGCGCGCGCGCGGGCGGCGGCCGCGTCCGGTTCACCCCCGGCCGCTACCTGTCCGGCACGCTGCATCTGAAGAGCGGCGTGACGCTCGATCTTGACGCCGGCGCGGTTCTGCTCGGCAGCCGCAACCTGGGCGATTACCCCTCCGCCGTGCCCGCCTTCCGTTCCTACACTGACACCTACACCGAGAAAAGCCTCATCTACGCCGAGAAGGTGGAGAACATCGGCATCACGGGGCGCGGCAAAATCGACGGCCAGGGCGCGGCCTTCAAGGGCCCGTACAAGGTCCGGCCGTACACCATCCGGGTCATCGAGTGCCGGAACGTGCTGGTCGAGGACGTCGAGATCGTCGATTCGCCGATGTGGGTGCAGCACTACCTGGCTTGCGACGACGTGGTCATCCGAGGGATCCGGGTACACAGCCACGTGAACCACAACAACGACGGCATCGATATCGACTGCTGCCGCCGCGTGCGCATCTCCGATTGCGATATCGATTCGGGTGACGACGCCATCGTGCTCAAGAGTACGGCGGACCGGTCCCTGACCGACGTCGTGGTGACCAACTGCGTGCTGCGCTCCACCTGCAACGCGCTGAAGCTTGGCACCGAATCGAACGGGGGCTTTGAGAACGTCGCGGTGTCGAACTGCACCGTCCACGACACGCGTCTGGCCGGCATCGCGGTGG
>CAKZVG010000506.1 GCA_937921835.1 uncultured Bryobacteraceae bacterium
CTTGTTCGCCGCGCTGCTGTGCTCAGCCGCGGCAGACTCACAAACCTTTCGCGCCCAGTTGACGGGCGTGGTCAGCGACGCCAGCGGCGCGGTCGTCTTGGGCGCCGAGATGACCGCCACGAATCTCGATACCGGCGTTTCGCAGTCTGCAACCAGCAACGAGCAAGGGATCTACCGTCTGCTCAACCTCCAGCCCGGACAGTACCGCCTGACGGGACGGCTGGCGGGCTTCAAGACGTTCACCCAGGAGCCGATCACGCTGCCGGTGGGCGGAAGCCTGACGATGAACATCAAGCTCGAGGTGGGCGACGTCGCCGAACAGGTGACGGTGGTCGGGGAAGCGCCGCTGCTTGAGAGCGAGTCTTCCAGCTTCGGGCAGGTGGTGAACGAGGAAGCCATCTCGGAGATGCCGCTCGGGGTGCGCAATCCGATCAATCTGGTGGTCATGACCCCGGGAGTGGTCACCGGCTCGAACTTCGGTCTGGACGGACTGGTGGGGAACGTCGAGCAGGGGCGCGACCAGTGGGGTGGCGATTTCCAGATGGGCGGCGGCAAGACGCTCACCAACGAAGTGCTGCTGGACGGCTCGCCCAACACCAGCGTCGACCGCGGCTACATGGCCTACAGCCCGCCGGTGGACTCCACGCAGGAGTTCAAGGTCGAAGCCAACAGCTTCTCGGCCGAGTTCGACCGCACCACCGGCGGCGTGGTCAACATCGTCACTAAGGGCGGCACGAACAAGCTGCGCGGAACGGTGTACAATTACCACCGCAACAGCGGGCTGGACGCGAACAACTTTTTCTTCAACCGATCCGGGCGCGAGAAACCGCCCTCCTGGCAGCGCAACCAGTTCGGCGCCAACCTGAGCGGTCCGCTGCTCCGCAACAAGACCTTCTTTTTCGGCAACTACGAAGGACTGCGGCAGGCGGTGCCGTTCACCCGCATCTCGACGGTGCCGACAGCGGAGCAGCGCGCGGGCGACTTCTCACAGACGCTGGCGGCCAACGGTCAGTTGATCGTGATCTACGATCCGCTGACGCTCCAGCGCAGCGCAACCGGTGCGCTGTCGCGCTCTCCCTTCCCGGGTAACGTAATCCCCACCGGGCGCATCGACCGGGTGGGGCGCAACATCATCAATTTTTACCCCGAGCCCAACCAGTTCGGCAACGAAATCACACGCGCGAGCAACTACATCGCCAACAACAACGCCAAGAGCAACGCGGAGAATGTAGGCGGGCGCGTCGATCACAACATCGGGCAGGTGAACCGGATCTTCGGTCGCTTCTCCTGGAAGCGCGACCGGCGCGAAGCGGCGCAGCCGTGGGATCTGCCCTCGGCCAACGACGGCGCGCCGACAGACCGCGCGGCCAACTTCACCGTTTCGGACTTCCACACCTTCTCGCCCACACTCACCGCGGAAGTGCGCTTTTCGCTGGCCCGTCATCACACCCAGGAAATCTCGCCCTCCTACGGATTCGACGTTGCCCAGCTCGGCTTCCCCGCGAGTTATAAGGAAGCCAACAAGCCGTTCTACCCCAGCATCGGGGTGGCCGATTTCGCCTCGCAGGGCCGCACCCGTTTCTACGATCAGATCCGCGACACCTGGGCCTTGCAGGGCAACGTCAGCAAACTCCTGAGGCGCCACACGCTGAAGTTCGGTGGCGACTTCCGCATCCCGCGCTTCCACCTCGACCGCAACCTGAATGCGGGCGGCGCCTTCAACTTCAACCGCGGTTTCACGCAGGGCGTCGACCCGCTGCGCGCCAGCGCCACCGCCGGGCACGGCGGCGCCTCACTGCTGCTTGGGATGGGCGCCAGCGGGACGGTGGCCACCACCAGCATCTTCGACCTGAGCCGCCGCTACTACGGCTTCTTCATCCAGGACAACTGGAAGGTGACTTCGCGCCTCACGCTGAATATTGGTTTGCGCTACAGCATGGAACTCGGCCAGTTCGAGCGCGACAACAAGATGGCGTTCATGGACCTGGAATCGGCCAGCCCGCTGTCGCAGAAAGTGGGCTTCCCGCTGCGGGGACTGAACCGCTATGTCGGCGTGGACGGGAACCCGCGCAGCCTGCTTGACACCGACAAGAACAATTTCGCGCCGCGCTTCGGTTTCGGCTACCTGCTGGGTGAGAACACCGCCATCCGCGGCGGTTACGGCATTTTCTATTCGCCGGTGTGGATCTCGGCCTACGACACCAACGTTTATCCCGGCTGGAACGCCTCGACCTCCTGGGTGACCAGCCTCGATGGAGGTTTGACCCCGCACGACTTGATCAGCAATCCGTTTCCGCAAGGCTTCAACAAGCCCACCGGGGACCGGGATCCGCTCTTCCTGGTGGGCCAGGCGATGACCGGCTGGACCCGCGGCGAGCCGGTGGGCTACGCGCAGCAGTGGAATTTCACCATCCAGCGCCAGATGTCGAAGACGCTGCTGCTTGAGGGCGCCTACTGGGCCAACAAGGCCACCAAGATGGAGAACCGCTCCGGTTGGGAGGAGAACTACCTCCCGAACCGCTACCTGGAGCTTGGCACGGCGCTCAACCAGACCGTGGACAATCCCTTTTTCGGCCACATCACGCGCGGCGTGCTGTCGAACCCGCGCGTGGCGCGGCGGCAGTTGCTGCTGCCCTTCCCGCAATACACCTCGGTGGTGCGCACCGGGCCGAGCGTGGGCAACTCCATCTACCACGCTTTCACGCTGCGCGCCGAGAAGCGGGTCTCGCACGGGCTGAGCTTCATGGGATCCTATACCGTCTCGAAGACCATCGACGATTTCGACACCCGCCCCTACAATATGGAGAACCGGCGGCTGGACCGCGCGCTCTCGGCCACCGACGTCCCGCAGCGGCTGGTCTTCAGCGGCCTCTGGCAGATCCCGGTGGGCAGAGGCAAGAGCTACCTGTCCACCCTGCCCACGGTGATGGAAGGCTTCCTGGGCGGCTGGACGGTCAGCACCATCACCACCTTCCAGCGCGGACAGC
>CAKZVG010000507.1 GCA_937921835.1 uncultured Bryobacteraceae bacterium
GCAGAGTGCCGCGCGACTCCTGCGCGCCGAGCAAGCCGGCCGCGGCGAATAGAGCGAGAACGGCCAGGCGGAAACGCCGGTTCATGCGAGACCTCCCCAGGCGGGGGGCAAACCACCCGCCACCAAAATTCTACTTTCGCCCGCCGGCCGAGTCAACCCTCCCCGAGACCACGGCGCCAGGCCTTGAGAATCAGGATGCAGCTTCCGGCGTGGGTGATCCCGCCCTCCATGACCAGTTCGACGGCGCTCTCGAAGGGCATCTTCACGAGTTCGATGACCTCGCCGTCGTCGCGCTGCTGCGGGCAGGCGCTGAGCTCGCGGGCCAGAAACAGATAGTTGGGAGACTCGATCACGGTGGTGAAGGGATCCACCCAGGCGAGTTCCTCCCACTCGGCGGCTTCGAGCCCCGCCTCCTCGCGCAGTTCGCGGCGCGCGGCTTCGAGCGGCGTTTCCCCCTCGTCGATGCCGCCGCTGATGACTTCGAGCGAGGCCCGCTGCACGCCGTACTTGAACTCACGCGCCAGGTAGACCTGTCCATCGGCGTCGAGCGGCAGCACCGAACTGCCGGGCTTCAAGGTGACGACGCCGAAGAGCCCCTCGGCGCCGCTCGGTTTGCGCACGACGTCTTCGCGCACGCGGATCCAGGGATTGCGGTAGACCTCGCGCCGGGAGAGCAGCCGGTAGGGGTTCTCCATCAGAAGCTCCGCACGCCGAGTTGCATCACGTCGTCGACGAGCATCGTCTCTTTCACCACGAACGGTTCGCCGTAGCGCACGCCGATCAGGTTGCCGTAAAAGCGCGCCACGGCCGCCAGGCGCTCGCGGATCTCGGCCTGCTTCGGGAAGAGTTCCCCGCCCTCGGCGCTCTCACCGTATTGCGACTCGTAGGCCAGCAGCGCGTCCATGCGCCGCTCGAACTCGGCGCTGATATCGACCACGAACGACGGCGTCACGTTGGCGTAGACCGAAGCGTAAAGGATCTTGAACGGGCGGTGCGGCTCGGTGGAGGATTCGAGTTTGCGCAACCCGCCCAGAAAGCACGCCTCGTAGCCCAATTCGGCGGTGCGGTAGTGATCGGGGTGGCGCCCCTGCCAGTAAGGCAGGATCACCACGCGCGGGCGCAGGCGGCGAATTTCGGCGGCCAGCGTCATGCGGGCCGGCAGGCTGTTTTCCAGGCGCGCGTCGGGCAGGCGCAGGTTGCCGCGCCAGGCGAGGCGGAGCAGGCGGGCGGCGCGCCCGGACTCCTCGATGCGCAACTCGGGCGAGCCGCGCGTGCCCATATCGCCCGCTGTCAGGTCGAGCACCCCGGTGCGGTAGCCCATGGCGGCGGCCTTGAGCATGGTGCCGCCGCAGGTCTGCTCGACATCGTCCGGATGGGCGGCAATGGCCAGCAGGTCGAGCGGCTTTTCGGGCGTCTGCTCCAGAGCGTTATGGATCACGGCTTCACCAGTGCAGGTCGTGGCGGCGGTGGTAGCGCGGGCGGGTGCGCAGCAACGCGATCAGCAGCATTCCGGCGAGAAAGCCACCCGCGTGCGCGAACCACGCCACCCCGCCCTGCGATAGGTTCGAGTAGGCCAGGTTGCCCACGCCGCTGACGATCTGGATCACGAACCAGTAGGCGAGAATCAGCACCGCGGGTACCTCAATGGTCGTGAAAACGAAAAAGATTGGAACCAGCGTAAGGATCCGCGAATGCGGGAACTTGATCAGATAGGCTCCCATCACGCCCGCGATGGCGCCGCTGGCGCCGATGGTCGGAATCCGGGAGTACGGATTGAAGGCGACATGCACCAGGGCGGCGGCGACGCCGGTGAGCAGGTAGAACAAAAAGTACTTGCCATGTCCCAGGACGTCTTCCACGTTGTCGCCGTAGATCCACAGAAACCACATGTTGCCGATCAGGTGCAGCCAGCCGCCGTGCAGGAACATGGAGGTCACCAGCGTGGAGGGGACCAGCCGGTCCGGAACCACGCCGTAGGTGTAAATGAAGTGGTTCAGCGAATAGCGGTCGAGCGAGGCCTGGAACAGGAAGATGACGACGTTGACCACGATCAGCGCGATGGTCACCACCGGCGGCGAGAAGCTGGGCTGCGTGTCGCGAAGGGGAATCATCTTCTAACCCTTGGGCGGGCGGGATTCGAATTCCGGCTGGCGCCGCCGCGCGCCGCGCCGCATCAGTTCACGCGCCGCCTCCACGCTCCCGATGCCGCCGCGCGCGCCCAGCGCGGTGCAGTTCAGGGCGGCCATGGCGTTGGAGAAGTCGAGCGCTTCGCCCAGGGGCATGTCCTGCAAGACAGCATAGCAAAACGCCCCGTGGAAGACGTCTCCCGCGCCGGTGGTGTCCACGCAGTCGACGACATAGGCGGGCGAGTAGTGGAAGCGTCCCGCCTCGAGCGCCAGCGCGCCGTGCGCCCCCAGCGTCATGGCCGCCACGCGCATGCCGTATTCGGCCTGCAACCGTTCGAGGGCCTGGAACGGGTCGCGCTCGTTGGTCCACTGGAGCGGGAACTCGGAACTGGCGATCAGGTAGTCCACCAGCGGCAGGACGCGCTCGAAGCCGTGGTAGAGGGTGTCGACGTCCGCCGTGACCGGAATGCCGAGTTGGCGCGCGATGCGGGCGGCGCGTTCCACGGCCGGCGTGTCGTGGCCGTCGATGTGCAGCAGGCGCGTGCCGGCGATCTTCGCGCGCGTGATGGATTCGGGCGCCAGGCGCAGGCACTCGTCGCGCCGCCACAGCACGGTGCGTTCGCCGGTCGAGCGGTCGACCAGGATGTAGGCGGTCTGGTTGGGACAGCCGGCGCGCACCTCGACGTCGGCGATGTCAATGCCCGTGCCGCGCAGGCTCGCTAGCTGCACCTGCCCGCGCTCGTCGTCCCCTACCGTGCCGATGTACTTCACCCGCAGCCCCAGCCTGGCACAGGTCACCATGGCGCTTGCCACCTGCCCGCCGGGGCTGAGCATCTCCTGCTCGAAGGCGATCTTGCCGGCGTAAGCGGGAAAGCGCGGCAGCAGAATGAGTGTGTCGGTGGCGTTGAGTCCCACGCCGGTGACGTCGAAACGGGTCACAGCAACCAGTGTAGGGCACCCGGCCCGGCTTCGATGCCGGTTCGCCGGTCCACCCGCTCGCGGGCGCCGCGGCCCGGGTGCGGCGGGTGGCGCGTCGGTGGCGGCGATCGGGGCCGCCCGCAAGCGGTAGAATGCCTGGGAGGTCATCATGATGCGAAAACGACTTGCCGTTCTGACGCCCGCCCTCGCGGGCCTGCTCTTCCTGGCCGCCTGCGCGCGTTCTCCGGAGGAAGCCAGAAAGCCCGCCGAGGAACCCACCCCCAAGCCGCCCGCGGTGGAAGAGAAGGCTCCTCCGCCCGAAGTGAAGAAAGAAGCCAAGGAAACCGCCAAGAAAGAGGAACCTTCCCCGAACGTCTTCAAGGTCCGCTTCGATACTTCCAAAGGCCCCTTCGTGGTGGAAGTCCATCGGGACTGGGCGCCGCTCGGCGCGGCGCGCTTCGAACAGCTTGTGAAGGACGGCTTCTACGACGGCGCGCGCTTCTTCCGCATCGTGCCGAACTTCGTGGTGCAGTTCGGACTGGCCGCCAGCCCGGCCATGACCAGGAAGTGGGACAAGCCGATCAAGGACGACCCCGTTACGCAGACCAACCGGCTGGGCGCCATCACCTTCGCCACCAGCGGTCCCAACACGCGCACCACGCAATTGTTCATCAACCTGCGCAGCAACGCCATGCTCGACAGCCAGGGCTTCGCGCCCTTCGGCCGCGTCGTCGAAGGCATGGAAGTGGTCGAGAAACTCTACCCCGGCTACGGGGAACAGCCCGACCAGGATCTCATCACCCGGCGCGGCAACAAATACCTGGAAGAAAACTTTCCCAAGCTGGACTACATCAAGAAGGCGACGATCCTGTAGCCGTCTCCGCGTGGATTGCCTTGAGCGGGCAGGCGGCGGCGCCGGCAGGCCCGCCGGGGGGCGCTATGCTTGCGCCCCCGCACCCGGCGGCCTGACGGCGCTCGCGGCCGGAAGCCAAGGCCAGCCGGACACCAGATCGCGGAGCCGGCCGCTTCAGAATTCGAAGCGCATCAGGAACTGGATGCTGCGGGCGCCGCCCTTGCTGGTCACCTGCCCGAAGTTCGGATTCGTGACCGAGGTGACGATGCCGCCGAAATTGCTCCGGTTGAAGGCGTTCAGCATGTCGGCGCGGAACTGCAACCGTTTTCCTTCCCCGAAATGGTGGTTCTTGATCAGCGCCAGGTCCTCGCCCACCGAGGGGAAGTTGCGCACCTGGGTGTACCGCATCGCGCCGGTTCCCAGCGTCAAGGGGGCGGGATCGGAGAACTTGCCCTTATCGAGAATGGCGTTCTCCGGCGCGCGGGGACTGAGGAAGTTCCACTTTGCTCCGTCGAAGTCGACCTTGAGCTTGCCCGGCGCGACGTTGACCCGGTTCGTGGCTCCGTTCCACTGGCTGGACGGCATGGAACCGCTGAAGTTGAGCGGCGTGCCGGTTCCGTAGTTCAGGATTCCGGAAACCGACCAGCCGCCGAGCAGCGCCGTCGTCAGGCGCCCGGCATCCGGCCACAAGAACCTGCCGCGCCCCACCGGCAGCTCGTAGTCTGCAAACAGCTTGACAAAGTGGGTCCGGTCCGACGCCGCCACGGCCTTTTCAAGGGCGAGATTGTAGTAATCGAGAGGGCGTCCCGGGTTGTCGTTGAGCATCATGGATTCCATGTTGCCCAACGTCTTCGAGAAGACATAGTTGGAGTACAGCGTGAAGCCGCTGGCCAGCTCGCGGTTCATGGTGATCTGAAGGCCGTGATAGGTTCCAAAGCCGAGCGGCGCTCCATAAACCTGCACCGTCTGATTGCCCTGCACCTGCGGGTAGGGCCGCAGTGCGGAAGCCACCGTGCCGCGGAAACCCGGGTAGGGGTAAGCAATGCCGTTGGCCGCCGCCTGCGCCGCGTTGGTGACGGCGTTGCCCAGGCGCGTTCCGTACTGCGACAGCACCTCGGGCCGGAGCTGGTTCACTCGCGCCAGCTCGGAAACCCGCAACCCGGTGCTCTTGTTGCCGACGTAGCCCATGTCGAGCACGAACCTCCCGGGCAGTTCGCGTTGCAGGTTGAAGTTCCACATCTGCGTGTAGCCGGTGCGGCCATAGTTCGGGTCGATCATGGCGGGCCGGTTGCGATTCCCCCAGGAGACGTCAAAGGAAGGTGGGACGTAGCGGTCCTGCGGGAAACCCTCGTCCCAGTTGAAGATGCCCCGCCAGGGATTCACCGGGTCTGCGGAAAGCTGATAGGTCCCGGCTGCCTGGAAGCTGGTGGCGG
>CAKZVG010000508.1 GCA_937921835.1 uncultured Bryobacteraceae bacterium
CCACCAGCTTGGAAGGAAGCTCTTCCTGGCGGACCCGCCGGATGACTTCGTGCGCGCTGAGCCGGGGGATCCCGAGGTCAAGCAGGACAACGCCCGGACGGTGGGTCCGGATCGCCCGCAGCGCCTCCTCGCCGTCGGCGCAAACGGCCAGCACCCGCAGGCCCATGCGGTGTTCACACAGCGAGGCGAGTCCTTCCCGAAGGAGCGCAAGCCGTTCGGCGACCACCACCGACCACGGCTTGCGATCCACGGCCTGGATGACCGGGAAATCACCCCGGGCGGAAGCCCGATCCCTGCTCCACATGGCATTCAACAGCAACAGTCCGGAACCCGGGAGGCTTTTCTCATGGCGATTCCCCGGCGGGAAGCCGCGAGGATCTCCGCCTCGCCCGGATGCCTGGCCGGCGCGCGCCGCGGCCTCAGGTGAAGCTGCGGACCGCCGCTCCCTCTTCTTCGTGAACCTCGAACACGGTATAGAGCTTGGTAATCTGAAGCAGATCCTTCACCCGTTTGTTCAGGCTGAGGAGCTTCAGTTGGCCGCCATGGTTGGTGACCGTGGTGAACGCCGAAACCAGCTCTCCGATGCCGGAGCTGTCGATATAGGACACTTCCGCGAGATTCACCAGGATCTTCTTGTTCCCTTTGGCGATGAGATCCCGGACCGTCTCGCGGAAGGTGCTCGATCCTTCGCCCAGGGTAATGCGGCCTACGGCGTCCAGGACGCTAACGTCGCCAACTTGACGGATGTTCAGTTTTACACTCACTGGAAAACAGCCTCCTGTTGAATTTCATCCCCGCCGTCCCGGATCGCACCCGGGCGGACTATGCCGGGGCCAGACGCTTGACGAGCAGCACCTGGGTTCCTACCGGCTCCCGGCGCCGCACTTCAAACTCGTCCACGAACGCCTGAATCAGCAACAATCCCCGGCCCGACTGCCGCAGCAGATTCTCCTCGGCCAGCGGGTCCGGCAGCGCCGACGGATCGAAGCCCTCCCCCTCGTCGCCGACCGTTACCGTCAGCCGGTCCCGGTTGGCCGACACCGAGAGAAATACCTTCTTCCGCGCGTCGTAGCGGTTGCCGTGTACCACCGCGTTGACCAACGACTCCCGCACCGCCATTCCCAGCCTGTGCCGCTCGTCTTCCTCTAACCCGGCCTTCAGCGCCACCTCAAGCACCAGACCCTCCCCGATGTCCACGCTGTCCAGGTTTGAGGCCAGGAGTCTCTCCACGCGGGTGGCGGAGCCGCTGCTGTGATCGGGCATAGGATCTCTTGGCGGGCCGGAGCGCGGCCAAGTCGAATCGTTACCTTAATTCATCCGCGCCTGGAAAGTCAAGAAGCTCAAGGCCACAAGCGCTGAGACCCTTGGCCCGGCTTACGTCTCGCTTCGCACTTCACCATCCACAAACCGCCGGCTACACGCGGGTACAGGAAGCCGGTCTCGAGACCTTGCCGGCCGCGGAAGCCGCAGAGTTCCTTGCGCCGGCCGCGGTTGACCCGGCGCTTCAGGATTCCGGCGGCAACGCCCCCGGCGGATGACACGCCAGATCCGAGTGCAGCACGTGGACCTTGGGCGGCTTAGAGGAGCCGCTTGCCGGAGGCCTGAAAGCAGAGCGTCGCCAGGATGATCTGGCCGCTGATCTCCCGGACGTGACTCCATCCGCCGATGGTGGGCGCCGGCACGCCGAGTGGGGCAGCCGGAGCGGTCCGGTTCAAGATCTGGCCGTGCCGGCCGGCGAGAAGAGCCGGGAAGCGCCGCGCGGCTCGGCGAACACAGCGGAGCGGCCGAATAGAACTGCGTGAAGCGGCTCCCCTCGGCCGCCAGGCGGCCCAGGTTTGGAGTGCGAATCGTCGGATGCCCGTAACAGCCGAGATCGGCGTAGCCAAAGGTCGTCGGCGTAGATGAGAACGACGTTCGGAAGCGGCTGGCACTGCGCCAGGGCGGGCGTGGCGGGATTCGGGCGTGGCTGAACCATTTTCTGCTGCCGGTGGTGGAAGCGATGCGGCATCGGTTTCGCTTCCAGATCCCGGGCTTTCTCACCAGCGACGGCTCGGAATGCCGGACTGGATGGAGCGGCAACGCCGCTGAAGGGCCTGCGGAACGGGTTCACCCGGAGCCGCGCCAACCACCACGCTCGACAACGCGCTGGCCGAAAGCGGGAACGGAGCGACCTGGCGCAAGCAGACCGGCCGTGGCGACATGGGGGGCCGGCCACGCCGCCGCGCTTACCGGATCGCTACCGCCACCTGCTTCCGCGCCTCGGTCTTGCCGTCGGAAGCGATGAGCGTGTAGGTGGCGGCGGCGCCCGGGACATAACCGAAGCAGCCTCGCGCCGGGAGGCGGAAGTTGAGAATCGGAGGCTCGATGCGCACGCTCTCGGCTCCGCTGGTTTCGTAACAAAACGTCACCTGGCCCCCGCGGACCACCTCCGGCGGGCTGACCGTAAACGACGCGATGGATGGACCGGGCGGCGGCTGTGCGGGGGGCGCCTCACGGAGGGGCGCGGGGCGCGGGGCCTTCACCGCCACCAGGACCTTCCGGACCAGTTGCTCACCCCGCGGACCGGTGGCCGTCAGCACGTACTCGGTGTCGCGTCGCGGCGCCACCGTCAGGCAGCGGTTCTGAAACGGCGGCGCGCTGGGGAAGCCGGGCTCTATGGCCACCTTGTCCACGCCTGCGACTCCATAGCAGAGTTGGGCTTCGCGCCCCAGCTCGATCGTCGAGGGATAGGCGTAGAACTGGATGATCCGGGGCGGCTCGGCTCGCGGAGCTGCTTCTGGCGCGGCGCCGTCGCCGGACGGCGAGCAGCCGCAAAGCAAGGCCGCCAGCAGGGCGGCAGCCACAACCCGAAGTCGCATCGTGATCTTATCGACAGCATAGCCGTTTGGCCCGCGGAACGCGCTGCCGGCGGGCTGCTGTACCATCGTATTATCCGGCCGAACCAATGACGCCCGCCGCCACGCCTGATATCGACCTTACCGATCGCGAGCAACTGACGCCGATCTACCACGTGGTCCTGCTCGATGACGACGACCACACCTACGACTATGTCATCGAGATGTTGCAAAGGCTGTTCCTGATGTCCGCCAGCCAGGCCTTCCGCCACGCCGTCGAAGTCGACACGGCCGGCCGCACCATCGTGCTCACCTGCGAGCTGCCGCAGGCCGAGTTCGCGCGCGACCAGATCCACGCCTACGGGCCGGACCCGCGCATGCCCCGCTGCCGGGGATCGATGTCGGCGGTCATCGAACCGGCGGGCGGCGGGAGCCGGGATTGACCGGCCGCGCTCTCCTCCCAACGGAAGCTCCCCGCGCGCATCCGCCGGCATCCCGGCGCGCGCGTTGAACTTGCCCCCCCACAGTGGGGTATCATGAAGTTGTCTAAGCGCGTTTTCGTTAGGAGGAATTTCGATGGGTCCCCTGGGCTGGCAGGAAACGGTGTTCATCTTTGTCCTGGCCCTGCTTATTTTCGGACCGAAAAAGCTTCCGGAACTTGGCAAGACGGTCGGCAAAGCGCTCACCGAATTCCGCCGCGCTTCCTCCGAGCTCAAGTCGACTTGGGATCGGGAGATGTCTTCTCTGGAGCGGGAGAACGAGTCGCTGAGGGAAGTCACGCAGAACTACCAGAGCGAGATTAACAGCTACAACTACGACGACTCCTCCTACTACGACTCCGGGGCCTACGGCTCGGAGTCGTACGATTCCACCGCAACCACGTCATCCCCTGTAAGCGCTTCCGCAAGTGAGGGCGCTGAATCGAC
>CAKZVG010000509.1 GCA_937921835.1 uncultured Bryobacteraceae bacterium
CGCCGGCGCCGGGTCGAGCATGGTGCGGACGTTTTCCTGGCGGGCCAGTTCGAGCGCCGCGGCGACGGCAGCCATGGGCGTCTCCAGTTGAAACAGCGCCAGCGAGGCGCCGCGGAAGGCCGAACGCAGTCCGGGCACTTCCGCCGCCGTGAGAGCGTGGTTGGCGCCGCTGGCCACGACGATCGAGTTCTGCCCCGCCGCGTCCACCCAGATGAGCGCCACGCCGGTGGGCTGGCTGCGGGTGGCGTGCACGGCCGATACGTCCACGCCGGCGGCCGAAAGGCTGGCCTTGAGGGTGTCGCCAAAAACGTCGTAGCCCACGCGCCCAACCATCCGGGTCAAGACCGCGCTTCCGCCCGTGCGCCCCGCGGCGCAAGCCTGGTTGGCCCCCTTGCCGCCGGGGATAGTCTGGAAGCCGCGCCCGAGGACGGTTTCACCGGGAGCGGGCAGACGGTCCACCTGCACCACGAAGTCCATGTTGAGACTGCCCAGCACTACGATGGAGGGCGTCATCGGGAGAGGTCGATCCCCAGCTTCTTAAGCTCCTCGGCGTAATAGCGGCGGTGCAGGAGGTCCCACTCCTCGGTGCCTTCCGGGATTTCGCGCTTCTGGCTGCGGATCTTGTCGCGCGCGGCGCGGTCGACCCGCTCTTCCGCCATGAGCAGTTCGGTCATCTCGCGGGCGATTTCCAGCCGCACGTCGTTGTTGTCGCGCTTGAGGCGGATCTCGCGCGCCTTGCGCATGGCGGTGAGGATCTTGTGCGAGAGATCGTTCACCTTGTCACGCGAGAGCTTCATCGGGTCGCCCGAGTCCCGCCCCGAGGCGCGCACCACCTTACGCTGCGCGAGCAGGGTCTTCTTGATCTTGCGGAACATCTCCTGGTAGCTGACGCCCTCGCGGCGCATGTACTCGGAGTACTGGCTGAGGATCTCGCGCACTTCCTCGTTCAGCCGGTCCTCGGTTTCAAGATCCTCGATGATGACGGCGGCGACGATTCCGGCGGCGGCGTCCGGGTTGAGCGTTTCAATGGTCAGCGGTGACAGGCGCCTTACAAGCTGGCGCGCGAGATAACCCACGAATTCGCGTGCGAGAAGCATTCCTTCGGGCCACAGGCCGAGTTTTCAGTGTAGCGGCGGCTTCGGAAGAGTGTCAAACCACCCCGGCGCCGGGTTACTGGCCCACCGCGATGGTGGTGCGGATCTGACTCGGGTTCTGCGGGTTGTTGCTCGGAATGTCGCGTTGCAGGATCACCACCTGCACGGCCGCGCCCGGCGCGGTGCGTTCCGGCACACGGACGTTGATCTGCCACAGCCCCACCGCGCCCGGCGCAAGTCCGGAATAGAGCACGTCGGAGTCGGCCACGAAAGCCGCCCCGATCAGCACCCGCGGCAGGCTCTCGGTGCGCGCTTGTCCGGCGGCGGGTTCGCCATCCGGCGGGGCGCCGGGAACGAAGCCCTGGCCGGTTCCGAAAAGCTGAATTACGCGGCCGCGCGGGATGGGGTTGGACGCCGAGTTCAGCGATCCGTCTTCGTTCAACGCGGCCACCTGGCCGGTGCCCGACCCGTTCACGGTGAAGAGCCCGGGCGAGGCCACGTCCATGCGCACCGTGGAAGAGGCGAGGATCTGCCCGCTGGAAGCCCGGACCACCTGCAATTCCACCGTGCCCGAGGTGGGCGCGCTCATGGGCAGATAGGCGTTAATCTGCTGCGGCGAAACGTAGTGCAGCGGAACGGGCTGTTCGTCGAGCAGCACCTGAACGTCTCCCAACTCCCGGGTCATGGGCGGAAAGTCCTTCTCGGTAAACACCGCCGTCTCCTCGCCGAAAGACGCGTCCCGCACCGGGCGCAGCGTGGCGTACATGCCGGGCGCGAGCCGCGGGAGGCCGCTGGCGGCGTTGGTTGCGGTCAGACCCGGAAAGTGGATGGCGATGCGGTTGGCCGAATCGGCGATGAAGAGGCTTCCGGCCGGGTCCTGCGCCACGGCCAGCGGCGCCCCGCCGGTGCGGAAGTTCGCGTCGCTCACGTCGCCCTGGACAAAAAGCGTGTCGAATTTCGGATAGCGGAGCACCCGTCCGCCGCGCGTATCGGTGGCCCAGATCTCGCCCGTCACCGGGCTGACCCAGACTCCGAGAACGCCGTTGAGGCGCGTCAGCAGAATACGCGGGCTGGGGTCGCGGCCGAGCGTCGAAACGTTCGAGAAGATACTTACGCGGTTGTTGCCCGAATCGGCGACGTAAAGCCGTCCGTCGCTGTCGATGGCGGCGTGGCGCGGCCCGTTAAAGCGGTTGTCGCTACTGCCGGCGGAACTCGTGGTCTCGTCCGGCTGCCCTATGACCAGAGAAGCCGACATGCCGTTGGTGAACGGCGGGCGGAAGACCAGGACCCGGTGATGGGCGGCGTCGGCGACCGCCAACACCCCGTCCGGCGCGAAAGCCAGCCCGGCCGGCGCCGACATGGTGCGGCTGGTGGCGTCGGTGATGCGGGTGGTGAAGTCGCTCTGTCCCAGGACCAAATCGGCCGCGGGAAGCGGCGCGGGGTTGGCGAAGGGGTTGCGGAAACGCAGCACGCGGGCGTTTCCCAGGTCGGCCACCCACAGGTTCCCCTCCGGATCGACCGCCACCGCGGAGGGCAGGCGAAGATTCGAAGCGGTGGGTGCGGCCGTCTCCGTGGGCGGGTAGTTGGCGGTGGAGTGGAACAGGTCCGGCTGGCCGATCACAACGTCGGCGCTGTCGCCGGGCCGCACCCGGCGGGCGTCCCGGAAGCCGAGCACCCGGTGGTTAAGAGAGTCGGCAACGTAGAGCCGGGGCGGCGAGGAGCGGCTGTCGATGGCGATCCCGGCGCCCGCGAACGAGGTCGAGTTGAACCAGAACTCGCGCCCCTCGACCAGATTGGGCGCGCCGAAATCGAAGCCCACCTGCCCCAACACGCGGCGCGCTTCGTAAGGAGAGCTTTCCGAGGCCTGCGGACCGCTGGACAGGTCGCCAAAAACCAGGACCCGGCTATTGCCCGCATCCACCACAAAGGTTTCGCCGCCGGCGAAGGCGGCTTGCACCGGGAGGCTGAAACCGTTTCCCACGATCCCCGGCCGGCCACGGTTGGGACGCGCCTGGGTGGTGGACGTGAGACTGTTCTGGCCGATCACGGCCTGGGCGGCGGGGGACACCCGGGCTTCGGTCTCGGGCGGCCACAGGTCCACCGGGTCGTAGCGCAGGATGCGATGGTTGCCGGAATCGATCACCAGCGGGAAATTGTTCACCACCAGCACGCCCTGCGGCTCGTTCAGAGCGGTCGCATTGACTACCGGCGGCGCCGGTTCGCCCGCCGCCCGCACCACAATTCCGATGAGCCGCGCCGCGGCAGCGCCGCTCGGCGGGTCGGGCGCGAAGACCAGCACCCGGTTTAACGCGTCGGGCACGAACAACCGGCCGGCGTTGTCAAAGGCCAGGCTGGAGGGCGCGTTCATGCGGTCCTTCACTAGCAGATTCGCCGCGGAAACGCCGAGCGGCGAGATGGAGGTGAAGTCCGGCTGGCCCAGGACGCGGTCGGCCGCGGGTCCGTTGCTGGCGCCGGAGCCGACGCTGGCCGCCGGGTATCGCAGCACGCGGTGGTTGCCCGCATCCGTGACCCAGAGGTTGCCCTGCGCGTCGAACAGCGCGCCGGTGCGGAACGGTCCGCGGGTGGAGGTCAGCGACAGGGTGCGCGCCGAAGCTCCGCCGGCGTTGGCGGCCCGCGAGTTGAAGTTGCTCTGGCCGATGACCAGGTCGGCCAGCACCGGCTCCCCGGCCGGCTGGCCGAAGGGAGGCGGATAGCGCAAGACACGGTTGTTGCCGGCATCGAGGACAAACAGCCGGCCGGAGGAGTCCACCGCCAGCCCGGTAGGCTGATTCAGGCCGCTGGTGAAGGTGGTGCCGGGACCGAGAGGGATGGTGGAGAACATGTCGCGCTGGCCAATCACGACATCGGCCGGGGCGCCGTTGGCAAAATCCTGCGCGTTGCGCCAGGCGAGGACGCGGTGGTTCCCGGTGTCGGCGACATAGAGGATCGGAGGACTGGCCGAGGTATCGACCGCCACCGCTTGCGGGACGTACAAGCTTCGCGCATCCACCAGGTTCGGCGACCCGGATGTCAGAGCCAGCCGCGCGTGCCCCAGTACGCGCGAAGGGTCTGGGTTCAAAGACACCTGCCCCCAGCCGGCCGAGGGCAGCAAAAGGGCCGCAACAGAGATGACTCGAATCTTCCTCATGGGTTTCGCGAAGGCGCACGCGGGAGGCGTCTTCCCTGCACGATAGCACGCGCCCGCCGCCCGTGTCACGCGCCGCCTTCGCGATGGAGCGGGGCGGCCGGTTGGCCACCCCGCTCGCGCGGATGGGGGTAAGAACGAATGGAGCTTCGGGTGATTAGAAGAAGAAGCGCACGCCCAACTGCATCTGGAACGGCGTGCCGACCTGGCGGTTGACCGGGTCGTAATCACCGTTGGCGAGCCTCAGCCGGCGGAAGTTGGCATTGGGGGGGACCACCGCGCCGCTGGTGTTTACACCCGGACCATAGGTCAGGTTATTGCCGCTATACACCACGTTGTCGGCGTTGAACAGGTTGAAAAACTCGCAGGAGAACTGCACCTTGGAGGCGTCGTTCCACAAGCGGAAGTTTTTGAGGATGCGCAGGTCGACGTTGGTGATTCCACGGTTGCGGAACGAGTTGCGTTTGAACAGCACGCCGGGCGATTCAAGCGCCCGGTCCGTATTGGACCCGTCGCCGTTGAGGTCGCTGCCGGCGCGCGGGTCGATGGGACCGCCGCTGTAGGTTCGGAAGATCCCGGAGACCTCGAAGCCGAGCGGCAGGGTGTACACCGCGTTGGTGGTGAACTGATGGCGGTAGTCGAGCTCGGAGTAACCATACTCCTGCCGCAAGTTATAAGGATTGGAGTAAGTGAACCCGCCGGCGCTGCGCTCGTTGTCATCGTCGGAGAAGGCTTCCGAAAGGGTGTAGAAAGCGGCGAACTGGAAGCGGCTCCGGCGGTACTGGGTGTTCAGCGTCATGCCGCGGTACATCGAGCGGGCATTGGTCTCGCGGATGGTGATCTGGTTCAGATAGGGGACCGGACGCTGGCTGCGGTCGATGAACTCGCGGCCGGAGCGGTCGTTGGGGCGAACCGAAGGCGCCGGGAGATTGTAGTTGCGGTTGCGCTGAAGATGAACGGTGTTGATGTAGTTGAGCTGGATCCCGGCGGCCCAGCTTTCGGTGAGCTGATGATCCATGCCAAGCCCCGCCTGGAAGGCGCGCGGGTTCTGATAGTCGAGCGCGTTCGTGGTGACGCTGGCGTTGCGGAACGGATCCGGCGCGGCGCCGGATCCGGCCGCGGCGCGCTGCACCTGCTCGATGGTCAGTACCGGAAGCTGATCGAGCGGCGTTTTGTTCAGATCGATGCCGATGGCCAGGAAGTCCTTATATACGGTGCTTCCCGTGCGCGGAAGGAAGATGGAAACGTCACCCGGGGGGATCCGGAAATTGTTCACCGCGCCGGCCATGAGCAGCAGCGGCGTGGAGGCGTAGAACAGGCCGGTGTGGCCGCGGATGACGGTGCGGTTGGAAGTGAACGGGTTGTAGGCGAAACCGAAGCGCGGCATCACCTGCCGGGTGGCATCTTTGATGACGGTCGGATCCACCTTCATCCCCACCGGGAAGTTGGCGTTCTTCACCGCGTTGATCACGGTGGTGTTGTTCGCCTCCGGCGCCGGGTTCCACTGGCCTTCCCAACGCAGGCCGAGATCGAGGGTGAGCTTCGGGCTGAGGCGCCAACTGTCCTGGGCGTAGAGGGCGAACTGGTGGATCGCCATCTCGGCCAGCAGGTTGCCGATGGCGCGGTTGTAGGTGACGGCCGGATCGTCGAAGCGGTTGGCGATGGTTCCGCCGACCGAGAGGATCTCCAGGATCTGGGAAACGTTGCTGGTGGTGAAGCCGAAGGTTCCGAACTGGTTGAACCCGAACAACTGCCCCGCCCGGACGTGGTTGTAGTCGACGCCGAACTTGAAGGTATGGCGGCCGGAGGCAATCGACATCCCGTCGTTAATCTGGATGCGCCGGTCGTCCTGAGTGGTGGGGAGGAAGTTGCGGGCGCCGAAGTTGCCGATGGCGCTGGCCACATAAGGCGCGCGGCTGTTGGCGTCGCGCGGGCGGTACTCGAGAGACGTCGAGAAGCGCAGGTCGTTGGCGATCCTGGCGCCGAAGATCGAGGTGAGCTGCGCCACGCCGGTGTGGGTCCGGTCCTGCTCCAGACCGTTGGCGCTGATGGCGAAGTTGGTGGTGGCGGTGATGGCGTCGCCGGTGCTGGCGGCGTTCTCCGCGTTGGCGTCGCTGAAGTTGTAGCGCAGGGTCAGGCGGCTGCCGTTGGAGAACTGATAGTCGGTGCGCGCCGTAAGGGCGGTTCCGTCATTGGTGCTGTTGAAAGGCTTCTCGAGGCTCTTGAAGAGATCGTAGGCTTCGGCGTTGGCCGCCGTCCTGGTGACGGAAGCCAGCGCGCCGAACAGAACCTGGCGGGGCGTGCGGGCATCCTGCCGCTCGATGGCCCCGAACCAGAACATCCGGTCGCGGATGGCCGGGCCGCCGATGGAGCCGCCGATCTGCGTCTGGTTCTCGAGGATCTTCTTCTTGAACGGGTTCTCCATGCCGAATTCTTCCCGCCGCGTCTGGAAGAAGGCGTCGCCGTGATACTCATTGGTGCCGCTCTTGGTGATCGCGTTCAGCACGCCGCCGGTGGAGCGTCCGTACTCGGCCGTGTAGCCGTTGGCCACCACCTGGAACTCCTGGATCGAGCTTTGCGGCACGGTGAAGATGCTGTTTGAC
>CAKZVG010000510.1 GCA_937921835.1 uncultured Bryobacteraceae bacterium
CGGGCGGCTGCTCGCCAAGATCCGCCGTGGACTGGCGGTGAAGTATCTTCAAAGCGGCGATTCCGGTGTACGGCTCGCCGGCCGCCAGGTGCGCGCCCAGATCGACTGGGACGAGGACGCGGGCGGACGCGTGCCGCTGCTGGTGGTGGATGGCCGGGAAATCACCTGGGACGATCTGGGGGAAATGCTCATGACCTTCGAGGGCTTTCAATTCAAGTTGGAGATCCGCGACCCGAGCGAGGAGTTTTGAATCCGGTCGTGCTCGCGAACTGGAATCCCGCGGCTGAAGCGTGGTCCGGGTTGTGCTTCGCCCGCCGCACGTCCCGCTCCAAATAACACCACTACAAGGTGGTTGCATGTTGACTGAGACTGTTGTATCCTTCCAGACATGCCGATCCCACGACGAAGCTGGGCCGAACCCTTCAAGATCAAGGTAGTCGAGCCGGTGCGGCTGACGGCGCCCGGGCAGCGCCTGGCCGCCATCCGCGAAGCGGGCTACAACACTTTCCTGCTGCGATCCGAAGACGTCTACATCGACCTGCTCACCGACTCCGGCACCTCGGCCATGAGCGACCGCCAGTGGGCGGGGATGATGCTGGGCGATGAAGCCTACGCCGGCAGCCGCAACTTCTACCGCCTGGAAGCGGCCGTGCAGCGCCTGTATGGATACCGTTACCTAATACCCACCCACCAGGGGCGCGGCGCCGAGCATATCATCTCGCGCATCCTCATCAAGCCCGGCGACGTCATCGCCGGCAACATGTACTTCACCACCACCCGCCTGCACCAGGAACTGGCCGGCGGTCGGTTCGAGGACGTGGTGATCCCCGAGGCGCACGACCCGGCGAGCGAGCATCCCTTCAAGGGCAACGTGGACCTCGAGAAACTCGAAGCGCTGATCGCCCGCCACGGGGCGGCGCGCATGCCCTACGTGAGCATCGCGGCCACGGTGAACATGGCGGGCGGCCAGCCCATCTCGCTTGAGAACCTGCGCGCGGTGCGCAAGCTGACGGCGCGGCACGGAATCCGCGTCATCCTGGACGCCACGCGCGTAGCCGAGAACGCCTACTTCATTCAGCAGCGCGAGGCGGGGCAGCAGGGCCGCTCCATCGCCGAAATCGTCAAGGAAACCTGCTCGCTCACCGACGGCTGCACCATGAGCGCCAAGAAGGACGCGCTGGCCAACATCGGCGGCTTCCTGGCCTTGAACGACGAAACGGTCTTCGAGGAAGCGCGCAACCTGGTGGTGGTCTATGAAGGGCTGCACACCTACGGCGGCATGGCCGGCCGCGACATGGAGGCGGTGGCCATCGGGCTGGAAGAATCGGTCGAGGACAGCCACATCCGCGCCCGCGTGGGACAGGTGCTCTATCTGGGCGAAAAGCTGCGCGCCTGGGGAATTCCCATCGTGCTGCCCATCGGCGGCCACGGTGTCTTCCTCGACGCGCGCGCGTTTCTGCCCCACCTCCCGCAGGAGCAGTACCCGGCGCAGGCGCTGGCCGCGGCGCTGTATCTGGATTCGGGCGTGCGGGCGATGGAACGCGGCACCGTGTCCGCCGGCCGCAACCAGGACACCGGCGAGGAGAACCGCCCCAAACTCGAACTGGTGCGCCTTGCCATTCCGCGCCGCGTCTACACCCAGGCGCACATGGATGTCGTCGCCGAGTCGGTGTTCTGCGTGCACGAAGAGCGCCAGCGGGTCCCGGGGCTGAAGATGGTGTACGAACCACGCTACCTGCGCTTCTTCCAGGCGCGCTTCGAGCCGCTCGCCTGACGCGGCCGGGGCCAGCGGAGCGTCTCTGCGCTAGCGCAGCAGGTCTTCAAGCTGGATGCGCGCGTCGGTCTTCTCGTCGCGGTACTTGACGATCACCGGCGTGTAGACCGAGATGCCCCAATCCTTGCCCGGGCCCTTGCCGACCGCGCGCGCGCCCGCCACCACCACGGCGCCTTCCGGAATCACCAGCGGGCTATCGCCCGCGCCCGAGTAGACCTCGCCGCGCACCAGGTCGTAGACCGGCGTCGAGCGGGTCAGGATGGTTCCGGTGCCGAGCACGGCGCGGCGCTTGACCACGGTGCCTTCGTAGACGCCACAGTTGCCGCCCACCAGCACCTCGTCTTCGATGATGACCGGCAGCGCGCCCACCGGCTCCAGCACGCCGCCGATCTGCGCCGCCGCCGAGACATGGCACTTGCGCCCGACCTGCGCGCAGCTTCCCACCAGGGCGTGCGAATCAATCATCGTGCCCTCGCCCACCCAGGCGCCCACGTTGATGTACATGGGCGGCATGCAGGTGACGCCGCGGGCGACGTAGCAGCCGTCGCGGATGCTCGATCCGCCCGGCACGACGCGCACGCCGCTCTCCACGCTCAGGCGCTTCACCGGATAGGTGGACTTGTCGAACCACGGCTGGCGCGCCGGGTGAATCGACATATCCACCAGCGATCCCATGCGGAAGCCGAGCAGGATGCCCTTCTTCACCCAGCCGTTCACGCGCCAGCCGGCGGGGCTGGCCGCGTCCGGCTCGGCGGCGCGCGCCGCACCCGAATTCAGGGCCTCCTTGAAGCGCTCGAAGAGCGCGAAATGCTCCGGCCCGAATTCGGCCGGAGGGCCGTCGAACAGTCTCTCAATCGCCGCTTCGAGCATGAGTTAGCAACCCGGTTTCCTCAAGTACCTTCTCGATCCTGGCCAGATTCTGGGGCAGGGGCCCCACCAGCGGCAGCCGCCATACCGGCTCGAGCAGTCCCATCAGCGCCATCGCCGCCTTCACCGGCCCGGGATTGGACTCGATGAAGTTGACTTCCATCAGCGGCAGGTACTTTTTCTGAAGCGCCCGCGCGGCGGCGAAGTCCCCGGCCAGCGCCGCTTCGGTGAGGCGCGTCATCGCGGCCGGGATTTCGTTGCTGGCGACCGAGATCACGCCCCGGCCGCCGAGCGCGATCAGCGGGATGGTGACGGCGTCGTCGCCCGAGAGCACCGTGAACCGCTCCGGCACGCGCTGGAGAATGGACGCCATCTGCGCGATATTGCCGGAAGCCTCCTTCACGCCGTAGATGTTCTCGATCTCGGCCAGGCGCTTCAGCGTCGCGGGTTCGAGATTGACCCCCGTGCGTCCCTGCACGCTGTAGAGCACGATGGGCAGCGGGACGGCCGAAGCCAGCGCCTTGTAGTGCTGAAAGAGCCCTTCCTGGGTGGGCTTGTTGTAGTAGGGCGTGACCGAGAGGACGCCGTCGGCGCCGAGGGCCGCCATCTCGCGCGCCAGCTCGATCACCTCGGCGGTGTTGTAGCCGCCCGCCCCGGCCAGCACCGGCACGATCCCCTTGGCCTCCTCGAGAGTGATCTCGACCACCCGCGCGTGCTCTTCCCGCGTGAGGGTCGGATTCTCGCCCGTGGTCCCGCAAGGCACCAGGAAGTTGATGCCCTCCTGGATCTGGCGCCGCACCAGATTGCGCAGCGTGATTTCATCGAGCGAACCGTCCTGCCGGAAGGGCGTCACGAGCGCCGTTCCGCAACCGGTAAACATGTCCCACCTCCTGGATTCCGCGTCCCGCGAAGCCGCGGCCGCTAACCGAACAGCACCTGGCTGAACTCGTAGTAACCCTTCTTCCCCGCGATCCACCGCGCGGCCGCCAGCGCGCCGCGCGCGAATCCCTCCCGGCTCCTCGCCGAGTGCCGCAGCGTGATGGTGTCCGCCGCCGAATCGAAGCCGATCTCGTGCGTGCCGGGATGCGCGCCGGCGCGGTTCGACCCCACGTCGATCCCGCGCGCGTAGCCGGCCTTCTTCATCTCCTCCACCAGTTTCAGCAGCGTGCCCGACGGGGCGTCCTTCTTGGCGCTGTGATGGATTTCCCAGGCCCAGGCGCCGTAGGCCGTCTCTTTCGCCAGCAGCCGCGCCGCCTCCGAGACCAGCCGGAAAAACACGTTCACGCCGATCGAGTAGTTGGGACTCCAGACCAGACCGATGCCCTTCTCCTCGACCAGCGCTTTCACGCGCTCCAGTTGCGCCGTCCAGCCGGTGGCGCCCACCACCACGTTGACGCCCAGCGCGGCCAGCCGCTCGATGTTCCCCACCACCGCTTCCGGCGTCGAGAACTCCACCGCGACGCCGATCCCGCGGAAATTCTCTTCGGTCATGGCGGCGCAATCCGCGTTGTTGAACTCGTCGAGCTTCAAGGCGGTCTCGAAGCCGTATTCGGGAGCGAGTTGTTCGATCAGCCGCCCCATCTTCCCGTAGCCCACAATCGCCAGTTTCATGTCAGTCGAAGACCGCCGGGTCGAGCTGGCTGAAGAACTCGCCGTGCAGCGCCTCGACGGCGCGCCGCAAATCCGCCCCGCCCACCACCAGGCTCATGTTGAGCAGGGACGCGCCCTGCGACACCATGCGCACGTTGATCCCGCCCAGCGCATGAAAGATCCGCGCGGCGACTCCCGGCGTGTGCCGGATGTTCTCGCCCACCAGGCACACGATCGCCTGGTCCTCCTCCGCCGACACCTCGGCGAAAGCGCCGAGTTCGGCCACGATGGCACCCAGCCGGGCCGGGTTGTCGATGGTCAGCGAGACGCTGACCTCGGAGGTCGCCACCATGTCCACCGGCGTTTCGTGGCGGTCGAAGACCTCGAAGATGCGGC
>CAKZVG010000511.1 GCA_937921835.1 uncultured Bryobacteraceae bacterium
ATCCTCTTTATCATGTCCGACGATCACGCCTCGCACGCCATCTCGGCGTACGGCAGCCGGATCAACAGGACGCCCCACATCGACCGCCTGGCGCGCGGCGGAATGCGCCTGGACAACTGCTTCTGCACGAACTCCATCTGCACTCCCAGCCGCGCGGCCATCCTGACCGGACAGTACAGCCACATGAACGGCGTCTATACCCTCAACGACCCGCTCGATGGCAGCCGGCCGCACGTCGCCCACATGCTCCGCAGCGCCGGCTATCAGACCGCCATGATCGGCAAGTGGCACCTGCACAGCGAACCCACCGGCTTCGACTACTGGTACGTTTTGCCCGGCCAGGGCGACTACTACGATCCCGTTTTTCTCCACGAAGGCGGAAAGACGAAGCATACGGGCTACTGCACGGACCTCATCGGCGACTTCTCGCTCGACTGGCTGCGCAAGAAACGCGACCCGAGAAAGCCCTTCTTCCTGATGTCGCACCACAAGGCGCCGCACCGCGAATGGGCGCCCGGGCCGAAGTACAAGAACCTCTTCGACGGCGAGACCATTCCCGAACCGGACAACCTCTTCGACGACTACTCGAACCGGGCGCGTGGCGCCGCCAACGCGCGCATGAGAGTCGGCGAGGACCACACCGAGAAAGACCTCAAAGCACCGCGCCCGGCCGGTCTCAGCGGCAACGCGCTGCGGAAGTGGGGCTATCAGCTCTACATCAAGGACTACCTGCGGTGCGTGCAGTCGGTGGACGATGAGGTCGGGCGCCTGCTCGACTACCTGGACCAGGAGGGGCTGGCTAACAATACGATCGTCATCTACACCTCCGACCAGGGCTTTTTCCTCGGCGACCACGGATTCTACGATAAGCGCTTCATGTACGAGGAGTCCCTGCGGATGCCCTTCCTGATCCGCTACCCGGGCGTCATCCGCCCCGGCTCGGTGAACAGGGACATCGTGCTCAACGTCGACTTCGCGCCGATGTTCCTGGACTTCGCCGGAGCGAAGGCGCCGGGAGATATGCAGGGGCGCAGTTTCCGGCCGGTGCTGGAAGGACGGACGCCCAAGGACTGGCGGAAGTCCATGTACTACCGCTACTGGATGCACCTGGCGCATCACCACGTGCCCGCCCACTACGGCGTCCGCACGCGGCGTTACAAGCTGATCCACTACTACGGCCAGCCGCTCGGCAAGTCGGGAGCGCTCAAGGAGCCGACCGAACCGGAATGGGAGTTGTTCGACCTGGAAAAGGACCCGCGCGAGATGCGCAGCGTGTACCACGATCCGGCTTACGCCAAGGTGGTCCGCGAACTCAAGGCGGAGTTGGACCGGCTCCAGAAATACTACGGCGACCAACCCGTGTAGCGGCGGCTAAATGCTGCGCGCGATGTCCACCAGATCGCTGAAGAGTCCGTAGGCGGTCTGCTCCACCGTGGGCGAGATTGACACGGTGCCCACGGCGCCCATGAGGTCGGTCTCAAGCAGCAGCAGGTTCGAGGTGCCGCGCACCGCCGCCAACAGGTCGGTTTCGTCGAGCACTTCGGCGCGCACGCGTAGTCTGATTCCTTCGCGGCCGAGTTTGGCGCGGCTGACCAGGCACACCGTCTTGCGCTTGGCGGCGAGTTCCATGACCCGCTCCGGCGTCAGGCGCCCGATGCCGCGCCGTTCGACGTCCATGGGCGTGACGCGGGCGTCCATCAGGACGTTGGCCAGAGCGGCGGTCTTGGCGGCCGAGTCCCAGCCATCGATGTCGAAAGAGGCGTCGGCTTCGGCGATGCCCAGCCGGCGCGCTTGCTCGACGCCCTCGGCCATGGTGCGGCCGCCGCGCATCGCTTCGACGACGATCTTGGTGGTGGAATTGAGCACGCCGGTGAAGCCGAGAATGCGCACCCCGGGCAGGTTCGAGCGGACCATGTTGAAGACCGGCGCTCCGTCCATGCAGGTGGATTCGAAGCGGAAGAGCACGCCCGCCTGCTCCGCCTCCTCGCGCAGCGCGGCATAGGCGTGCGCGATGGGGCCCTTGTTCGCCGTCACGACGTGCATTCCGCGGGTGAAACCGGCGCGGATGTGCGAGATGGCCGGCTCGCCGGTGGCCGGTTCGAGCGGGGTCGCCTCGATGAGCACTTCGGCCCGGGTGCGCGCCAGGAACTCGTCCACACTCGCCTCCGGAGGGCCGAAAGCGGGATCGAGCGGCAGACCGCGGCTGTCGTGCGCGCTGCCGCGCCGCCCGGTGCGGATGCCGACGATGCAGAAGGGGAACGCCGCGCGCTTCCGCTCAAGCAGGCGGGCGAAGGCGCGCCCCACGTTGCCATAGCCAAGCAGTGCCAGCCTCAAGCTACGGATCATGGCACAACGCGGCCGCCCGCGTCGAGGCGGTTGTAAGATGGGACGCGAGGAGATGAGCATGCATCCGAACCGCCGCGGCTTCCTGGGCGCCACTACCGCCGTTTCTTACGCGCGCATCCTGGGCGCCAACAACCGCATCCGCATCGCCGGGCTCGGGACCGGCGGCCGCTGCCGTTACCTGATGTCGCTGGCCGGAAAACAGCCAGAGGTCGAACTGGTGGCCGCTTGCGACGTCTATGAGCCACGCCGCGCCGAAACGATCGCCAAGGCCGCGCCCGGCGCGCGCGGCTACGTTGACTACCGCGCCGTCCTCGACCGCCAGGACGTCGACGCCGTCATCATCGGCTCACCCGACCACTGGCACGTGCCCATGACCATCGATGCCGTGCGCGCGGGCAAGGACGTCTACGTCGAAAAGCCGCTGACCAAGACCAGCGAAGAAGGACCGCTCTGCGAAATGGCCGTCGCCGAAAGCGGCCGCGTCGTGCAGGTAGGCTACCAGCAGCGGAGCTGGGAGCACTTCAAGGCGGCGCGCGAACTCGTCGCCGGCGGCAAGCTGGGACAGGTCACCCTGGTGCTGTCCTCGTGGTATCAGAACTACGCGCGTTTCGACCCGGCGAAGGCTGAAGTGGACGCTTCCAAGCTGGACTGGAAGCGCTGGCTCGGCAACGCGCCGGCGCAGCCAGTGAACGCCGTCCGCTATTTCCGCTGGCGCTGGTTCTGGGATTTCGGCGGCGGCCACCTGACCGACCTGCACAGCCACTACGGCGACGTGATCCATTGGTTCCTGAACGCCTACGAACCCAAGGACGCGCTGGCCGCCGGGGGCAATCACGTGCTCGGTTATCTCGAGTGTCCGGACACCATCAATTGCGTCTGGAGCTATCCCGGCTTCACGCTCGTCTACAACGGAACCCTGGTCTGCACGCTGGAGGGCGGCAACATCGTTTTCCGCGGAACGCGGGCGATGATGAAGATCAACCGCGACGGCTTCGCGGTCTACCCGGAGGGCGTCGTCCCGCCCGAGCGGACGCACTATCCGGAACCGGAGACAGCCATGAAGTCCGCTCAGGACGGCACCATCGATCACGTGGCGAACTGGCTGGAATGCATCCG
>CAKZVG010000512.1 GCA_937921835.1 uncultured Bryobacteraceae bacterium
CTTCACCCGGTCCAGAATGGCCTCCAGAAGCGCCTGATCCCCTTCCGTATGATGCGCCACCACCGCGTGGATGCGCTCCGTGACGTGGTAGGGGCTGAGAACCTCGATCTCCTCGGTGCCGGTCGCCGCCCCGCGCACCGAGACCCCCGCCACCGCTCCTGGTTCGCACAAAACCACGGTGCAGCCGGTGAGGGCGTTGTAATCGGATGCGTGGCCGACGCGGATGCCGGCGATGTCGGTGAGGCCCTTCATGCCGCTTCCGATGGTAACACCGGCGGCGGCGCGTCCTGGGGCGCGGTCCGCCCGCCTTATCCTGGGAAGAGTCATGCGCCTTGTTCTTCTGTGGCTGGCCGCACTTCCACTGGCGGCGGCAGCTCCCGGTACGCGCGTCCTGCTGGACGCCCACAACGCCTATCCTTACGAAGGCCGCTGGAGCGGCCGCCTCGAGCGCGCGCTGGCCACCGGCGTGCCGCTGGCCATCGAGCAGGACCTGTACTGGTTTCGCGACCCGGCGAGCGGCCGCGCCTGGTCCGTGGTCGCGCACGGCCAGCCCGTCACCGGCGGCGAGCCTACTCTGCGCGAGCATTTCTTCGAGCGGATCCGTCCTCTCATCGAGCGGGCGTTCGCGGAAAACCGGCGCGAGGAGTGGCCGCTGATCGTGCTCAACCTCGATTTCAAGACCAACGAGCCCGAACACCACGCCGCAGTCTGGGACCTGCTCGGCGAGTACGAAGCGTGGCTGACCACCGCCGTTCGCGCCGCCGGGCGGAAGCCGCAGCCGCTTGAGCTGAAGCCGCTGCTGGTGCTCACCGGCGCCGATGAGGGCCAGGCGAGGGCCTTCCATGACCGTCTGCCCCGGGGCGCGCGCCTGCGGCTGTTCGGCGCCGCCCGGGTCCGGCCGCGCCCGGACTGGCGGACGCCGCCCGGGCGCATGGTTCCGGCGTCCGCGGACAACTACCGCCGCTGGTGGAACAATCCCTGGAGCGTGGTGGAAGCAGGCGGCCCGCCGAAGGCCGGCGACTGGACGGAGGCGGACCGCGGGCGTCTGGAGGCGCTGGTGCGCCACGCGCACCGGCTCGGTTACTGGATCCGGTTCTACACGCTCAACGGATACGCCAGCGAGGCCGAAATGAAGGCCCACGGGACCGGCGCGGCTTACAACTTCGGTTCGCTTGAAGCGGCTCGCACGAGATGGAGAGCCTGCATCGAAGCCGGCGCCGACTTCATCGCCACCGACCTGTATGAGGATCTGGCCGCCGAACTGCGCGCCCGCGCCGCGGGCGAAATCCCGGACGGCTGGCGCCTGGAGCGCATCGTTCCGCTTCAAGGCACGCTGCACCACGTCCAGGGCATCGACGTGGAGAACGGCGTGGTATGGGTTTCTTCGGTCGACGCCAAGGCCCGCAAAGGGTTTCTAAGCCGTTTCGAGGAGGCCTCGGGCCGTCTGCTCCAACAAGTGGAAGTACACGAGGGAGAACGCATCCACCCGGGCGGAATCGCGCTCGATGGGGAGTCGATCTGGATCCCGGTGGCCGAGTACGACCGCGACGGCCCTTCCACCATCCAGCGCCGCCACAAGCGGACACTCGCGCTTCAGAGCAGCTTTGCGGTGCAGGACCACATCGGCTGCATCGCGGCCGGCCCGGGCTTCCTGCTGGGCGGCAACTGGGACAGCCGCATGCTGTACCGCTGGACTCCGGCAGGGGCGCTCCTGGACAGGCGCCCGAATCCCGGCCCGGCCGCCTACCAGGACCTCAAGATCGTGGGCGGCGAGTTGCTCGGTTCGGGCCTTCTCTCGCGGCGGCGCGGCGTTGTCGAGTGGCTCACCCTTGACGATTACCGGCTGCTGCGGCGCGTCGAGACCGGCCTCACCAGCCGCGGCGTGCCCCTTACCAACGAAGGCATGGCGTACCGCGGCGGCAGGCTGTACCTGCTGCCGGAGGATGATCCGGCCAGGCTGTTCCTCCTCTCGCCGCGGTAGCCGGGTGGTTCGCGCCGCGGAGCGCATTATACTGAGATTAGGGTCTTTCTATCGGAGCGGGGGCACGCCTGCGCGCCCGCTCGCCGCTCCCTACCAAATTGCAATGCCAGCAGGAGGTTGGAATTGGAATGAGGACGAAGATTTCCACGGCCGGCGCTCGTCATCCAATCGAATCCGTCCTTTCGCGGCGGGCTGTGCAGCGGCTACTTGGCGCCTTGTGCCGGACGCAAGAATTCGAAAAGAGCCTTTTCGAGCGGTTTTGTGAGAACTACAACCGTCCCGGCCGCACCCGGGCGCAGCGCCTGAGATGGCTTTTCCCGGAGTTGCTGGTCGATTTCGCGCTGAAGCGCGCGAAGCTGGACAAACGGCTGATGACGGAGAAGCTGTTTCATCACCGGCCCACGGTCCGCGCACTGGCTTTGAGCGGCAGGAGCGTAGCGCGCTACGGGCTGTCCGCCCCGCAGCGGTTCGCCGCGCCGCTGATGGTGGTCTGGAACATCACCCGGGCGTGCAACCTGCTCTGCCGCCACTGCTACCAGAACGCGACGCCACGCCCGGCGCCGGACGAGATGACGCTTGATGAGAAACTCCGGGCCGTCGACCAGATGGGACTGGAGGGCGTGCCGTTCCTGGCCATCGCGGGCGGCGAGCCGCTAGTGTCCAAGGACCTCTGGCCGGTGCTCCAACGGGCGCGCGAGCGCGGAATCCACACCACGGTGGCCACCAACGGAACGCTGCTGACGAAAGAGAACGTCGCGCGGCTGCTCGAGGCGGGCGTGAAGTACGTCGAGGTGAGCATCGACAGCGCCATCCCCGAGGAACACGACCGCTTCCGCGGCCGCGCCGGCGCCTGGGAGCGCTCCATCGAGGGCATCCGCAACTCCGTCGCCGCCGGGATGCGCACCGGTCTCGCGGCCTGCTTCACGCGGCGCAACGTCGAGTCCGTGGACGAAATGGTTGATCTCGCGGTCCGCCTCGGCTGCCGCACCTTTTCGCACTTCAACTTCATTCCCGTGGGACGCGGCAGGCAGTTGATCGAGGACGATCTGACGCCCGCGCAGCGGGAATGGCTGCTGCGCAAACTGGTTGGGCATCTTCAAGAGGGCCGCATCAACGTCATCTCCACCGCGCCGCAATTCGGGCGCGCCTGCGTCACCTACGCGCCGCCGGAGGGCATCTTCGCCACCGGACACGGCGGCTCCGGAGCGGGGCGCAAGACCATGATTCTCTCCCGCTACGTGGGCGGCTGCGGCGCCGGCCGCTGCTATTGCTCCATCCAGCCGAACGGCGACGTCACCCCCTGCGTGTACATCCCCGGCATCAAGGTTGGCAGCCTCCGGAGGCAGACGCTGGCGGAGATCTGGGAGCATCCCCTTTTCGCGCTGCTCTCGGACCGCTCCGACCGCCACGGCCACTGCAAGGCGTGCGGCGAACGCGCCTACTGCGGGGGCTGCCGGGCGCGCGCGCTGGCTTACTTCGGCGACCTGCGCGCGGGCGACCCGGGCTGCTCCCGCAACGCGGAGCTGTGGGAGACGCTGTCCGCCGCTCACACACCGGAGCGGATCGCCTGCGATGCGCCGGCCGGCCGGTGAGCGGGAGTTCTGGTGCGGACGGGGGGAGTTGAACCCCCACTCCCTCGCGGGAACTGGAACCTAAATCCAGCGCGTCTGCCAGTTTCGCCACGTCCGCGGTGGGCCGACGCGACTATCTTAGCATTTCGCCTTCAATACGCCGCGGCCGCGACCGCGCGGACCTCCGGGTGTGGGGCGCTGAGCTCCCTCAGGCGGGGCGTCTCCAAACCGCACGGGCAGCGTCCCAGATCCAGCCGGGCGCGCAGCCCGAAGTCGAGCAGCGCCCCTCCCGGCATTCGCACGCGGACCCCGCCACGCTGCACCTTCACCTCCAGCGGGGTGTCCGGAAGGAGGTGCAGACCGGCGTGCGCGCCGCACTCGGCGGCCAGGGTTTCGTGTCGCGGCCCAAGTAACTGTTCGTAGATCGGCAACTCAAAGGCCGACCACAGCAGATCGCGCCCGGATTGCTCGAGCGGCCGCTCGCCGGCGCGCGTCAGCGCCACCAGCCCGACGTTCAGCGACGGCAGGCTCAACCGGCCCGCCTTCACCAGGCGCGCAATCCGGCGCAGTTCGGGCGCCGAAGCCGCCAGCAGTTCCGGCCGGAACCGCGCCACGGCGTCGTAAGCGCCCTCGGGAAACACGCGCACCCGCGCGTTCTGCTGGAATCCCGGCATCAGGACAGCGGTCCGGGCGGGCGCCTCGACCGGGGAGTGGAAGCGCGCGAAAGCCTCGCGCCTGCTCCCGAACGCGATACGAATCCGGACGATCATGGTAGCCGGAATCATCGTGACCGCGCGGGCGGCTTTCTCTCACCTGGCTTCGCGCCGGGCGACCAGCCTGGCCACCCGCTCCGGGCGCCAGGACCAGTCCGCCGGCGCCCGCACGTCCTCGTAGCGCAGGATCCGCAAGCCGCCGAACAGGCGCGGCAGCTCATTGGGCCGGGGCAGCCAGGGAGCGGCGCCTTCGCTCCCGGATTCCTCCATCAGGTGCTCGAAGACAAGCAGGCCGCCGGGCTTGAGCGACGCGAGAATGCGCTCGAGGTAGGGCGGGCGCAACGGCACCCAGGTATAGCTCATCACCACCAGGTCCCAGCGCGCGCGGCCGAAGTCGAAATCCTCGTGGCGGGCGGTGAGCGCGGTGAGCGGCACGCCGGCCCTGCGCGCCGCTTCCCGCGCCGCGCGTACCCCCTCGGCCGAGTAGTCGAAACCGGTGACCTCCCAGCCCTTGGAGGCCAGGAAGACGGCGTTACGGCCCTGTCCCATGTGCACGTCGAGGGCGCGTCCGGGCCTGACGTCGCGCACCGCCTCCACCAGCAGCGCGTTGGGTTCGGTATTGAAACGCGGCTCCGGGCTCAAGTAGGTGCGGTCGA
>CAKZVG010000513.1 GCA_937921835.1 uncultured Bryobacteraceae bacterium
AGGGTGTCGTGCCGGTGGCGCCGGACCGCGAAAGCTTGCGGGTCGCCGACCGCGACGTGAACCGGGCCGTCCTGGCGCGTAACGCGGAGAACGGAGAAGGGCGGTTCTTCAGCCGGAGGCAGCCGGCGCAAATCGAGCGGGCGAGTTTCGACGAGCAGCGGCGCGGGGTCGAACAGATCGCGCGGCGCAGCTTCGGCGAGACGCGGGCTGGAGAAGTCAGCGCGCGTGAAACCGGCGTGCGCGGCGGCTCCGAGGAGCGGGGCGTGCGCCGGGCGGGCGAGGCTGTCGAGCGGCGGGAGAACCCCGTGGCCGGCGGCGCCGAGGCAGGTGCCCGGACCAGCGAGCGCGGCTGGCGTCGGGTGGGCGAATCCAACGGTCGCGTGGCCGGGCAGGAAGCCGCCGGTGTCGCGGGCAGCGAGGGTGCGGCTGCGAGGACTAGCGAACGCGGCTGGCGTCGGGTGGGCGAATCCACTGGTCGCGCGGCCGGGCAGGAAGGCAGCGGTGTTGCGGGCCGCGAGGGCGGCGCCTCCGGGCCGGCGACCCGCCCGAATGACGGTTGGCGGCGGTTCGGCGAGCGCAGTCCCGGCGGCGAGGCAACCCGCGACCCGGGCGTCCGCAGCCGGAGCACGGAGCGCAACCAGAGCGCGGCGCCGGGGGTGTCCGATCCCGGCAGCCCCAGCCGATCAAGCGACGGTTGGCGGCGGTTCGGCGAGCGCAGTCCCGGCGGCGAGGCAACCCGCGACCCGGGCGTCCGCAGCCGGACCACCGAGCGCAACCCCGGGGGCGATGCGAACCGCGATCCGGCCGTTCGCGGCCGGACCATCGAGCGCAACCAGAGCACGGCGCCGGCAGCGCCCGATCCCGGCAGCGCCAGCCGCTCAAGCGACGGCTGGCGGCGGTTCGGGTCCGGCGTGGCGCCGCCGGGGCGCGATGCCGGAAGCCGGACGGCGTCGAGCGACGGCTGGCGGTCCTTCGGTGCGTTAGGAAACGAAAGCTCAGATCGGCCGGGGAGCGGGACGAGGGAGAACTCGTCCCGCTCGGAGCGTATTGGAGCCAGCGGGCGGGCCAGCGGCGAGAATGGTTGGCGGGGTTTCGGCGGACGTGTGTCTGGCTCGGAAACCCGTTCAACAGGTTCTCAGGAGCCGGTGCGAATCAACCCGCCGATTGTCCGTGAGCGTTCCTCGCCGCGCTCAGAATACCGGGGAGGAAGCGAGGAGAGCTACCCGATGCGTAGCTGGGATGCGCCGCAGCGCAGCCAGAGCGGCGTGTACGGGCCCGAGCGTTCCGGCGCAATGCAGCCGCGCTATCAGGCGCCCGCCCGTAGTTGGGGTGGGCAGCCCCCCTCCGAGAGACCCTCACCGGGAAGCTTCGGCGGCGGGGCGCGGTTTGAGTCGAGACCCGGCGGAAGCTTTGACGGCGGGGCTTCCGCGGGCGGCGGCCGCGGCTACGGAAGTCAGCCACGAGCCGAAAGCCCGTCGCGAGGAAGCTACGGCGGAAGCTTTGGCGGCGCAGTGCCTTCAGGCGGTGGGAGGAACTCGGGAATGGCAAGCGGCGGAGCCTCCCGCGGCAGCGAAGGCCGGGTGAGCGGCCGCGGCAGGTAGAGAACGGCGGCCCAAAGGTTTTTCGGAATCGTTCTTCCCTCAGCCCGTCGCTGGACCCAGTCTGGCACGGGCTCTTTTTTTGGGCGCGTTGAGTAGTTTACATAATATGCGTTATCACGCTCGCACTCTCGCCGAGGCGCCATCAGCGCCGCAGAAGATCCCGCACCCGTCCGGCGGTCTCCCCGGCGGACGGTACGCGTAGAACATCGAACCCGGCCGCCCCGCCGCTCGCCTCGCCCGCGTCGGAATCCTCCACCACCAGGGCGGTTGTCACACCCAGCAGGCGCGCCGCGAGTAGATACGGCTCCGGCGCGGGCTTGTGGCGCGAAACGTCCTCGCCGTAGACTGCCGCGTGGAACCGCGGCAGCAATCCGCCGGCTTCGAGTAGCGGCTCCACCTCGCTGCGGCTGCTCGACGACACCACCGCCAGCCGGTAACCAACCAGGGAGTCCAGGAACTCGGGCAGCCCGGCCGGGAAAGGCGGCGAGGCGAACGTCCGCGCGCGAAAGCGCTCCTTCTTGGCGCCGTACTGGCTCCACAGGAGGTCCGCGCTGACCGGTGGATCGGCGCAGCTCCCCAGCAACTCCAGCATCGCCCGGTCCGAGACGCCGATGCAGTGCCGGGAGTAGAAATCCCAGTCGAGCCGGATCCCGAACGGCTCCAACACCTCACGCCAGCAATCGCAATGGATCGGTTCAGAATCGAGCAGAACGCCGTCGAAATCGAACAGGACGGCCTCGTATCGCCCACCCATCACCGGCCGAAGCGCACGCTGCGCAGCATGTTCTCAAACGCCGGCTGCGCCTGCTGGTACTCCTGCTCAGGCGCGATAAATACGATGTAGAAGATCCCATTTGGGCGCTCAACCGTAACCAGAAGGTTCACTTCCCTTCCCCCAAACGGTGAGTTTGAGGACAGACTCGTGACGATGGCGGGCATTCCGTTCACCCGTGCCCGCCGGCTGCGGCCGGCCGTTTGCATGCCCGGATTCGTGGCCTGGAATTGCCGTATCAGATCGCTCGTATCGCGAGCCAGGTCCACCCGCCCGGACTGCGGAAAGTAGAAGCTCGCCACCGCGCCGTATCCCACCGCCGAACTGTTGCCTGACTGCACGATCCCCTGCCGTGGCGCGATCGTCACCATGGCCGACTGCTGGTCGCCGAACGTCTCCCAGTTGTCCGGGAAGCTGATTGCGAATTCCCGGCCCTGGTATTCGCGGAACCGCCCTGACGGCCGCATGCCGGCGGACTCGGCCGGCTGAGCCTGCTTCTGGGCGGGCGCGGCCGTCTTGGGCGGCGCGGGAAGCCCGCTGATGCGCGCTTGAATCGCCTTGAGCCGCTCATCGGAGGCGGTGTACTCCCGCTGCGGCAGGTACTGAAGCTCCTGTTGCACGGCCTTCATACGATTGCCTGGATCGGGATGGCTCGAAAAGAACTCCAGGCCGCGTCCGCCGCCGCCGGCGCTCTCCAGCTTCTCGAAGAAGCGCGCCATTTCGACCGGGTTGTATCCCGCCTCCGCCATGATCCGCGTGCCGAGCAAGTCCGCCTCGCGCTCAGCCGTGCGTGAGTACTTCAGCAGCACGGAATTCGCACCCAGGCCGATGCCAAGCTGCGCAAGCTGGCCGAGCATGGAACCGCCGCGTCCCACCATGGCGCCGGCCAGCATAGCCGGCAACTGGATCAGGTTGGCCTTCGAAGCCTGGTTCGTCCCATGCCGCAAGGCCACGTGGGCGATCTCGTGCGCCATCACGCCGGCAAGTTGGGCCTCGTTCTCAGCCGCCGCGATCAGGCCGGTGTTGACGAACGTCGGTCCGCCCGGCAGGGCGAAGGCGTTGATGTTTTTGTCATTCACCACATCGAAGCTATAGGGGAAATCGCCTGCGTGACGGGTCGCCGCGAGGCGCTGGCCGATGCCGCGGACATAGGCGACGATCTCGGCATCGCGCACCACCGGCATCTCGCGCTCAATCTGGGCCTTGGCTTCTTTGCCCAACTGGATATCCTGCTCTTTGGAAAACAGATTGAAGCCGGGCTTCAGATCCCGCTGCTGCGCCGCGGCCGGCA
>CAKZVG010000514.1 GCA_937921835.1 uncultured Bryobacteraceae bacterium
CGGCGGCGGCGGCTGGAAATATTGGGGAGAGTGGACCGGCGCGGCTGGCGCCGCTCTGCGGCGGCGCCTTTTCCGGCTCGCCGGAAGGCTCGCGCGGCGGACGGCCAGAACCCCAACAGTTTCCGGCCCGGGCTGCCGATAACAGCAGTGATGAGCGCTCCCCTCGCCGGCAAGTTTCAGGACCATTACCAGGTATTGGGCGTCGATGCAAAAGCCGATTCCGCCGCCATCGAACGCGCTTTTCGCGATCTTTCCGCACGCTACGATCCGGCCAACGCGGACTCGGGCGACCGCGACAAGCTGGAGGCCGTCAAGCTGGCCTATGAGGTGCTGTCGGATCCGGAGCTGAGAAAGTCTTTCGATGCCCTGCGCGGCGGACCGGGCGCCGACGACAAGCTGACCTTTTCCGGCGCCGGCTTCTTCCGTATGATCGAATCGGAAAACGCCCGCCGGCTGGCGGTGCTCTGCATCCTCTACGACCGCCGTCTCAGGAGACCGTCCAAGCCCGGCCTGTCGTTGCGGCAGTTGGAAAGCATGATCCACGCCACGCCCGATCAGTTGCAGTTCGCCATGTGGTACCTCAAGCAACGCGGGCAGGTCGCCAGCGACGACAAGAGCAACGTCGCCATCACTTTCGCTGGAATCGATTTTCTCGAAAGCTGCAAACCCCGCGCCGAGGACGTCATGCCGGTGCTCAAGGACTCCTGCGTCGAACCGGACGAAACGGCGCCGCGGCAGCCCGAGCCCGCGCCGCCCCAGGCGCAAGCCCCGGCCGCTCCGGGCAGCCTCCCGCCACAGGAGGAGCTGGCATCGCTGGCGGCCGCCCTGGAGACGGCGGCGAAACCTGCCCAGCCGGAGCCGCGCGCACCCGCTGCCGCCGGGCCGCAGAAACACCCGGCGCCCGCCGCAACCCAGCCCCGCCAGGCGCCGTTTCCTCCCGCCTCGCCGGTTCACACGCACGCTCCGAAGCCCGCGCCGGCCCCGGTCCGGCGGGTGATCTCGATTCCGCCGCGGCGTCCGAACCCGTCGCAATAAGCACAGCGCTTCAGGGCTCGCGGGCGAGCCGGAAATCGCCGCCGCGCGCGCCCGGCACGAGCCGCCAGCCGGGGCGCAGGCGGAGCTGCCACCCGTCGCCGGAGAGCGCCGCCGGACCGGCCGGCGCGGGAACGGCGAGTTGCTTCCAGTCCGGGCTTAGCAGCGCCCCCTGGCTGACCTCCAGAACGCCCCACACGTCGCTGGCCTGCAACTTGGGGTAGACCGTACCGTGGCCGGGCAGCGGAAGAAGTTCCCGCGGATCGAACGAGGCGCTGGGCTTCTCGAGTGGGAGCAGCAGCAAAGGGCCATTGACCAGCCGCTCACGGTAGCGCGCCAAGCGGGCCTGCCGCTCCGTTTCGCGCCGCGCCTCGGAGCTTCGCAACTCACTGGCGCCGTACAATCCCGCGCGCACGTCCGCGCCCGCGCCGTCCAGTCCCATGGCCCGTGCGAGCAGCTCCGCCAGATCGTCGGCCGGTGTGAGCCGGCGCTGCCAGCCATGGCTGGCCGCATCGAGCAGCAGGCCATAGGCGGGTCCGGTGGCGTAGGCGAACGAGCGCACGAAGCTCGCCTCGCGCGGGGCTGCCTCCAGCCGCCGCGCCGCCTCCCCGGCGGCCTCGGAGTCGGAATCGGCGCTCAGCCGGACGCCGGTATACTCGGCCAGGCCCTCGTTCAACTCGAGCGCCGGCTCTTCGGCCAGCGCCTTCGGGTACAGCGTCTGCCGGCGGCGGCGGAAGGCCACCGCGTCACCGGCCGCCTGCGCCCGCCGCTCGCCGAAACCCGTCAGCGCCGCCCGCAGCGCGCGCCACTCCAACTGGAGCCAGAAGCGGGCCTCGAACTCGTCCAGATGCTCGTTGCCCGCGGCGCGCGCCGGCAGCCCGATGCGGTCCTGAATGCGGTGCCAGGATTCGTGCAGCACCAGCGCGCGCCGCCGCCGCGGATGCTCCGGGAGCGGCCACAGCAGCATGGTCCAGCGTTCGCCGGCCCAATCCAGGGCGGTGTTGGCGGGCATCTGCTCGCCGGGCAGGCGTCCGGTCCAAAGCCCCTGGTTTTCCACCAGCCTGCCTTCGCGGCCGGGTTGGTTGGCCGCCACCGCGCGCGAGGCCGGGTCCACCAACAGGATCGGACCGCACAGCGAAACCCCCCACAATCGCCCCCCGTCGAGGGAGCAGTATTCACCCGCCTCGGCTAGGTAGCGCCGCGCCAGATCGAGGTCCAGCGCGAACGCCGGCGGAGCCGCCAGCAGCGCCAGCGCCAAGTTGCAGCAGTTCATGGAGTGCCGACGCTTCCAGTGTACCTCCCCGGCCTGACCGGCTTGGGGCATTTGCCTCAGGCTGGACGGCGCGCCGCTGGGGGATATCGTACAAGAGCGTCCGGATGCGTCAATTCCCTCACTGGCGCCGGTGGCCGGGCTGGGGCCATTCACCGGCCGGCCGCCACCGCCGCCGCGGCAAGAGTTCTCCTGCACTTAGCGCCAGCCAAGCGGGTATAAAAGGTCCTATACTGTTAGACTAGGCTGATCCCGCATCTCTTTCCTTCGGCCTTGGACTCTAAAATGCACGCCAGAGGTATTCAACGGACTACTCATGACCAGACCCAAAGTAACGATTGATGGTAATGAAGCGGCGGCCTACGTTGCTCACAAAACCAACGAAGTGATAGCCATTTATCCCATTACTCCGTCATCGTCAATGGGTGAATACGCAGATGAAAAGTCAGCCCGTGGTGAAAAGAATATCTGGGGTACGGTCCCCGTTGTTTCGGAACTGCAATCAGAAGCGGGAGCGGCCGGGGCAGTGCATGGCGCACTGTGCGCGGGTGCGCTTA
>CAKZVG010000515.1 GCA_937921835.1 uncultured Bryobacteraceae bacterium
ATACAGCCCCGGCGCGCGCCGTTCGAACAGCGGCGCGATGATGGTGACGTCCAGTTCGCGGGCCAGCGGCGCCAGCCGTTGGGTGCTGGGTCCCGGCACCGGCTCGGCCAGGCCGAACAGCGCGGCGTCCTCCTCGCGGCAGAAGTATTGCGAGCGGAACAGTTCCTGCAAGCAGACAATCCGCGCGCCTCGTCCGGCGGCTTCGCGCACCCGCCAGACGGCCTTTTCGAGGTTCGCGGCGGGGTCGGGCGAGCATGCCATCTGAACCAGCCCGATGGTGAGCTTCGAATCGCGGGACGAGAGCATTTAGTATCATTGTGCGATATGTCGAGGAGGTTATGGATTTGTGCGCTGGCGCTGGCCGCTGCGGCGGCCGCCGCCGTGCCCACGCCCAGGGACCATCTGGGATTCACGCCCGGCGATGAGCGCAAGCTGGCCGATTACGCGCAGATCGTCTCCTACTTTCAGAAGCTGGAGAAATCGAGCGGTCGGCTGCTGCTGCGCGAATTCGGCCGCACCTCGAACGGCAAGCCGATGTACGTCGCCTTCATCTCTTCGCCCGAGAACCTGAAGAACCTCGACCGCTACCGGGCCATCAGCCGCCGCCTGGCGCTGGGCGAAGCCGGAGAGGCCGAGGCGCGGCGGCTGGCGGAGGAAGGCAAGGCGATCGTCTGGATCGATTCCGGGCTGCATTCCACCGAGGTCGCGCCCGCGCAGCACGCGCCCGGCCTGGCCTACGAGATGGTCGCCGGCGAAAGCGAAGAGCTGCGGCGCATTCGCGAGCGCGTCATCCTGCTCCAGGTTCCGTGCATCAATCCCGATGGACACGACTGGGTGGTCGAGTGGTACCGCAAGAACGTGGGCACGCCGCACGAACTTGCTTCGCCGCCGTTCCTCTACCAGAAGTACGCCGGGCACGACAACAACCGCGACTACTTCATGCTGAACCTGCGCGAGACGCGCGAGGTCGCGCGTCTGCTCTACCAGGAGTGGTTTCCGCAGATCGTCTACAACCAGCACCAGTCGCCTGCCTTTCCGGCGCGCATCTTCGTGCCGCCCTACGCCGAGCCGCTGAATCCCAACATCCCCGCGCCCGTAATGCAGGGCATCAATCTGATCGGCGCGGCGATGGCCGAACGGTTCGCGCGCGAGGACAAGCCCGGCGTGCTCTCCTACCTGGGTTTCGACGGCTGGTGGAACGGCGGGCTGCGCAGCGTGCCCGCCTTCCACAACATGCACGGCATCCTGACGGAGACCGCCGCCGCCGGTTACGCGACCGTCCGCGACTACAAGCCCTCCGAAATCCCGGAGCGTTTCGCCAACGGCATTCCCGCGCGCGAGCCCAGCATCTTCTACCAGCGTCCCTGGCTGGGCGGAACCTGGAGCGTCCGCGAGGCCATCGACTACATGCTCACCGCAGACTTCGCCATTCTCGATCTCGCAGCGGCGCGCTCGGCGCACTTCCTCTACAAAGCCTGGGATCTCGCCCGCGTTTCGATCGAGACCGGGCGCAAGGGCAAGCCCTACGCCTATGTGGTTCCCTCGAAGCAGCACGACATTTGGAGCGCGGCCGAGATGCTACGCCGTTTGCAGTGGGCAGGCGTCGAGGTGCGGCGGGCGGCGGCGCCCTTCGACGCGGGCGGCGGCAAGTATCCGCAAGGAACCGCCGTCCTGCTGGCCGGACAGCCCTTCCGTCCCTACCTGGTCGACCTGATGGAGCCGCAGAAATACCCCGACATCCGCCTCGGCTCCGGCGCCCCCAAGCGTCCTTATGACATCGCGGGCTGGACGCTGCCCATGCAGATGGGCGTGGAAGTGGTGCGCGTCGACGAGCCGTTCGAGGCCCGGCTGGAACTCGAAGGCGAACTCGCGCCGCCCAGGAACACGCTCGACTACCGCGAGAACGGCGCCTTCCTGGCGCTGGCGGACACGCTCGCTTCGGGCGGCGCCGTGGCGCGCGCCTCTTCGGGCGAGTTTCTGACCGAGAGCGGCCCGGGCTTCACCGCCGCCGCGTACGAGATGCGCAAACCGCGTCTGGCGATCTATGAGTCCTACACCGCGAATATCGACACCGGATGGACCCGGTGGGTGCTCGATACCTTCCAGGTTCCCTACACCGTCATTCGCAACGAGGACTTCCGCCAGGACGGACTCAGCGCGCGCTTCGATTCGATCCTGTTCGCGTCGCAATCGGCGGCGTCCATCCTCCATGGGACCCGCCCTGGCGAGCAACCGGCGCGGCGCCCCGGGGGGCCGCTTACGATGACCATCCAGCGGCCGGAGTTTACCGGCGGCATCGAACTCGATGGGCTGCACCGGCTGGAGCGCTTCGTGCGCGAAGGCGGAACCGTGATCGCGCTCGACGGCGCCACCGAACTGCCGGTACAGCATTTCCCTCTGCCGGTGCGGAACCTGCTGCGCGGCTCCGAAGGAAGCTCCGGCAGCGGCTTCTACTGCCCCGGCTCAATTCTCCGCATCACCGTGGACAACACGCACCCGCTCGGTTTCGGCATGCCGAAGGAGGCCTTCGCGACCTCGACCGGCGGCCAGGCCTGGGAGGTCACGCTGCTGCCCGAGTTCAACCAGGGCGAGCGCGAGGTGCGCGTGGCGGCGCGCTACGCCAGGTCCAACCTGCTGGCCAGCGGATGGGTCTCGGGCGAGAAGGCGGTGCTGGGGAAGGCGATCCTGATCGATGCCCGCCACGGCAAGGGCCGCGTGGTGCTGTTCGGTTTCCGGCCGCAGTTCCGGGGGCAGTCCTTCGGCACGCTGAAACTGCTGTTCAACGCCATTTACCAAGCGTCGGCGCGGCCGCCGGGCGCGGCGCGCGTTTCCAATTGAGAGGGAACGTGTTTCGAGTCGGAGTTACGCCGGATTTCTACCTGGATGCCAAGGGCCGCTTCGAGCGGGAACTGGAGGAGTGCCTGGGCGCCGCCGAGGGCATCGAGTACGGCCCGATGCCGCCGCAGCCGGGCAAACTCGCCACCCCCGAGGCGCTCGAGCAGTTCGACGCCATCTTCGCGCTGGCGCTCAGGATCACCCCCGAGAGCCTGCGCGGCGTCGAGCGCCTGACGCTGGTGGCGCGCTGGGGCGTCGGCTACGACATGATCGATACCCGCGCGCTCACCGAAGCCAACGTGCTGCTGGCGATCACCCCGGACGCTGTCAAGCGCCCGGTGGCCGAGGCCATCCTGACTCTGGTGTTCGCGCTCTCAAAGAACCTGTTGCTCCAGGACCGCATCACGCGCGGCGGAGGCTGGCGGGGACAACTGCCGCGGCTCGGGCGCTGCCTGGCCGGGCGCACGCTCGGCTCGCTCGGTTGCGGCAACATCGCGCGCGAGATGTTCCGGCTGGCGCGCCCGCTCGGTTTCGGGCGCCTGCTGACCTGCGATCCCTACGCCGCGGCGGAAACGGTACGCGCCGAGGGCATCGAACTGGTGGACCTGGACACCGTGTTCCGCGAGAGCGACTTCGTGGCCGTCAACACCCCGCTCAACGCCGCGACGCGCGGCCTGGTGGGCGAGCGCGAGCTGCGCCTGATGAAACCCGAGGCGTGTCTCATCAACACCGCGCGCGGGCCCATCGTCGACCACGCCGCGCTGGTGAAGGCGCTGCGGGAGAAGTGGATCCTGGGCGCGGGCATCGACGTTTTCCCGCAGGAACCGCCCCCCAAGGACGATCCGCTGTTCGCCCTCGACAACGTCATCCTGGCCCCGCACGCGCTCGCCTGGACCGAGGAACTGGCGCGCGACAACGGTCTCGAAGCCTGCCGCAACATTCTGGCCGTGGCGCGCGGCGATCTTCCGGGCGGCATCGTCAACCGCGAAGTGCTCGACCGCCCGCAATTTCAGCGCAAGCTGGCCCGCTACAGGCGTTCCTGAGCCGGTGATCGAAGGCGCACAACAGGGCGCCCTTCCGCGAAGCCTGCGCTCCGTGTTCAACCCAGCAGGCGGGCCGCGTCCTTGGCGAAATACGTCAGGATCACGTCCGCGCCGGCGCGGCGGATGGAAGTCAGCGTTTCCAGCATGGCGCGGGTCTGGTCGATCCAGCCGTTGCGCGCGGCGGCGACGATCATGCTGAACTCGCCGCTGACTTGGTAGGCCGCGATGGGCAGGTTGAAGCGGTCGCGCGCCTGGCGGATGAGGTCCAGGTAAGGCAGCGCCGGCTTGACCATAACCATGTCGGCGCCCTCGTGAACGTCGAGCGCGATTTCGCGCATCGC
>CAKZVG010000516.1 GCA_937921835.1 uncultured Bryobacteraceae bacterium
CTCGCCCATCGAGCCGCCGCTGCTGCGCCTCGATCTTGCGCAAGCCGCCGGTCCTTACAAGAAAGGCCCGCAGACGGTGCCGCTCCCGCCCTACGAGCGTTACGAGGGCGATTTCGAGGAATTGGCCGCGTGCATCGCGGCGGGCAAGCCGCTCGCGGTGACGCCCGAGGAAGACCTGCGCGTGCACGAGGCGCTGTTGCGCGCCTCGGACATGTGGGAGAAGCGCGGCCCGGCGCCGCGCCAACGAGGCACACGATGACTTCACGCAGAGAGATTCTGGCGGGCGCTCTGGCGGCGTCCGCGGCGTCCGCGCAGGCGCGCGGCGTCACGCACTATGTACGCTTCCGCCAGGGGGCGCGGGCGGCCTACGGGATCCTGGATGGGGAGACGGTCCGCGAGCTCAAAGGTCCGCCCTATGCCCAGGCCGAGGAGACCGGCGTGCGGCACAAGCTCGGGGAAGTGAAGCTGCTGTTTCCCTGCACCCCGCCCAAGGTGCTGGCGGTGGGGTTGAACTACAAGAGCCATCTCGGAAGCCGCCAGCCTCCCGCGCGGCCGGAGATCTTCTACAAGCCCACAAGCTGCCTCCTGAGCCCGGGCGATGCGATTGTGATTCCCGAGGGCGCCAGGAATGTTCACTACGAGGGCGAACTGGTGCTGGTCATTGGCCGGCGCGTGCGCCGCGCCTCCCGGGAGCAGGCGCGCGAAGCCATCTTCGGCGTGACCTGCGGCAACGACGTCTCCGAACGCGACTGGCAGAACGGCCCGGACAAGGACCTGCAATGGTGGCGCGCCAAGGGCGCCGACACGTTCGGCCCGCTCGGTCCCTCGATCGCGCGCGGGCTGGACTACGGCAAGCTGCTGCTCCGGACGCGGCTGAACGGGCAGGTGGTGCAAGAACAGTCCACCTCGGATCTATTGTTTGACGGACCGGCCATCGTGAGCTGGGTGAGCCGTTTCGTCACCCTGGTTCCCGGCGACGTCATTTACACCGGAACGCCGGGCCAGACCAAGCCGATGAAGCCGGGCGACACGGTGGAGGTGGAGATTGAAGGTGTCGGCGTGCTGCGCAACCCGGTGAAGGGCTAGCCCGCCCGCGTTCCGCCTGGCATGAAACGGCATCGCAAACTGCTGCGGCGGTGGGTTCCCCCGGAGCTCATCAACCGCGTGAATGCCGCCACCCATCTTGAGGACCGCTTCCACGATCTGGAGACCCGCCGCGCGCAGTTGGCTGAAATCGTGCTGCGGGAACGTTTCGGCGCTCTGTTCGCCCCGGAGGCCGGGCGCGAATTCCGCGTCTTTTCCCAGAACGGCGAAGATGGGCTGCTGCTCTGGCTGCTCAAGGAGACCGGCGCGGAGGTGAAGACCTTCGTTGAGATCGGCGTCGAGAACGGCCTCGAGTGCAACACCGCGGTGCTGGGCTTCGTGCTGGGCTGGGACGGTCTGATGGTGGAGGCGGACCCGCGCGGGGCGGCGGCGGCGCGGAAGCTGGCGGCGCGGATGCTGCGCGGACGGACCAACCGCGTCGAGGTGCGGCAGGAGTATGTGCGCCCGGCGACCATCGGCGCGCTGTTCCCGGAGCCGCGGCTCGGTGTGCTCTCGATCGACGTCGACGGGATGGACTACTGGCTCTGGAAGGCGGTGACGCACGCCGAGGCGGACGTTGTCATCATCGAGTACAACGCCTCCCTGGGCGCCGAGGCGGCCATCAGCGTCCCCTTCCGGGAGGAATTCTCGGCTGCCGACGCCCACCCGAGCGGTTACTATCACGGGGCTTCGCTGGCCGCGCTTGAGAAGCTGGGCCGCGAGAAATCCTACTCCCTGGTGGCGGTGGATTCGGCCGGGGTGAACGCGTTTTTCGTGCGCGACGCCGTCCGTCCCCCATCGGTGAAACCGCAAACGGCGGCCTCGCTGTTCCGTCCGCACGCCATGCGCTGCCGCCTCCACCCGCCGGAGGAGCAGTGGGCGCTGATCCGGGACCTGCCCTACGAGCGGGTTTGACACTGCCGCCGGAGTGGGTCATGCTGAAGGCTGGGCAAACGAGGGTCCCTCCCGCATGAAACCGCCGTTGTTGGTCTTGCTGCTATCGGTGTTGGTTCCGGGCGCGGAAGCGGCGGTGAATTTCCCGGGTCTCACCCGCCATTTCGAACCCAACCTGGGGCTGGCCGATCCCGAGGTCGAGTTTCTCAGCCGCGGGCCTGGTTACGAGCTGGAGATCACGCGGCGGGAAATCCGGCTGCGGCGCGGCGGGCACGTGGCGCGCATGCGGCTGGAAGGCGCCGCGGCGGCGGCTGGTGTGGCCGGACTCGGTCAGCGGCCTTCGGTCAGCAATTACCTGACGGGATCGGACCCCGCGCGCTGGCGGATTGGGGTTCCGCATTTCGAACGCGTCAAGCTGAGCGGCGTGTATCCCGGCGTGGATCTGGTTTTCTACGGCCAACGGAACTCTGTGGAATACGATTTCGAACTGGCGCCGGGCGTGGATCCGGGCAGCATCCGCATGCGTTGGGAAGGCGCGGAACGGCCGGAACTGGATTCCGCGGGGAACCTGCTGCTGGCGACCCCCGCGGGACCGCTGCGCATCGAGCGGCCGCTCGCCTGGCAGCAGACCGGCGATGAGCGGCGGGCCGTGAAGGCGCGCTTCCAGGTGGAACCCTCTGGAGCGGTGGGTTTCGTTCTGGGAGAGTGGGACCGGCGGCGCGCGCTGGTCATCGATCCGGTGCTGACGTATTCGGGATACCTGGGCGGAGCGGGCTTCGACTCGGCCACCGCCGTTGCCGTGGACGCGGCTGGAAACGCCTACCTCTGCGGGTCGGTGGATCATCTGGGACTGGCGGGCTTTTCTTCCGTGCAGGCGGCCTCCGGCGGCGGGGCTTCCGACGCCTTCGCCGCCAAGATCGACTCCTCCGGCGCCTCGCTGGTCTACCTGACGTATCTCGGCGGTAGCGGGATGGACCACGCCACCAGCATCGCGGCGGACGCGGAAGGCAATACCTATGTTGGCGGCGTGACCGATTCCCGCGATTTCCCGCTCAGGAACCCGATCCAGTTTCTGCCCAAAGGCCAGACGGACGGGTTTGTCGTCAAGCTGTCGCCGGATGGGCAGGTCCTGCTGTTCTCTAGCTACCTGGGAGGATCGCTGGCGGACGGCGTGCGGGGGATCGCGGTTGGCCCCGGGCAAACCGTGTTTGCCGCGGGCGTCACCTCGTCACCGGATTTTCCGGCGACGCCCGGCGCACTCCGAAGCGCGCCTGCCGGAGGCTGGGACGCGTGGGTGGCGAGGCTCAACCCTCTTACCCGCGAGTTGCATTACTCAACGCTGCTCGGCGGAGCGGACAGCGATTACGCGACAGCGATCCGGGTGGACGGAACAGGCAGCGCATTGATAACCGGCAATACGTATTCCGATGACTTTCCGGTAAGTTCGGACGCCGCCTGGAGGAGGAATTCTTCCGGTTCCGCGGCCGGCTTTATAACTAAGCTGAACCCTTCTGGCTCGGGCTTCGTCTTCTCCACTTACTTCCCGGGAGCTTCCGACATCCTGGGCCTGGACCTCGACGAAGCGGGCCGCCCGTACCTCTCCGGAGTGACAGTTACCGGCGGCATTCCCGTGACGGCAGGGGCTCACCGGGTGGCGGCGATGGGCACCGACGCTTTTCTGGCGAAGCTCAACTCGGCCGGCTCCGCGCCGTTGTTTTCGACGTTCCTCGGCGGCTGGCGGCACGACGCCGCGGCCGCCGTGCGGGTGAACGCCGCCGGCTACCCGTTCGCCGCCGGCTATACGAACTCTCTGGAGTTCCCCCTGGCGGGGTCGCCCTTGCAGGGAGCCAAGCCCGGACCGGCGCCGCTGTTCACCGGGTTCCTTTCGGTGTTCAACCCAGCCGGGACCGGCTTGGTTTACTCGACCTATCTCGGAGGCGGCGCCTCGGGCGGGTTGCGCGCGGCGGCGCTGGACGGGGCGGGAAACGCCTACCTGGCCGGTTTCACCGATTCGCAGGACTTCCCAGCCGCTTCGTCCGGCTGGCCCTCCAACGAGTGGAAGGGCGGCATGCTCGACTCGGTGGCGGCGAAACTGAGCGACTTCAATCTCGCGCCGTGTCCGGTGAGCCTTGCCGCGGCGGGCGGGGAAGTCGCGGCCGGGGGAGGCGTGGGTTCCATCCCGGTGCAGGCCCAACCCGGCTGCAACTGGCACGTGATGGCGAGCATGCCGTTCGTGTCCCTGGATGGCGGGACGCAGGGCGGGCTGCTTGGCTCCGGAACCGGAGTGGTGACTTACCGGGTCGCCCCCAACCCGGGAGTAAGTCCCCGGACCGCGTCGATCAGCGCCGGTGGAAGGATGCTGCACCTGATCCAGCCTGGCGCCGGCGAGTTGGCGCCCTATGACGACGTGCCGCTAAGCCATCCTTTCGCGCACCACATCCGGATCATGCGCGACCGCCGGATCACGGCCGGTTGCGCGCCGTCGGCCTATTGCCCCGAGGAGGGCGCCACGCGGGCTCAGATGGCGGTTTTCATCGCCCGCGCGCTGTACGGGGGGGATGAGTTTCCCTACCGCGCGGCGCCCTACTTCAACGACGTTCCGCCCAGCCATATCCTGTTCAAGTGGGTCCAGAAACTGCGCGAAACGGGGGTGATCGGCGAGTGCTCGCCAGGCAACTTCTGTCCGGACGAGCTGGTGACGCGCGGCCAGATCGCGGCCTTCCTCATCCGGGGGTTGCTGGGAAGCGCTTTCAGCTATAGCCCGGCGCCCGCCTACGTCGATGTCCCCCCCACGAGCCAGGACTTCGCCTACATTCAGAAGATGCGCGACTGGGGCATCACCTCGGGTTGCACGCAGGTCCAATACTGCCCCGGCGCCCCCGCCACGCGCGGAGAAATGGCGGTGTTCATCGTGCGCGCCTTCTTCACGCCGCGCTAATGCGGCGGGCGGAGCGGGGGCCGGCGGCCGGTCGGTTTCCGATTTCTGAGCAGCTCGGCGGCCGTACTGAAGTACTACGGGAAAATGAACCGTTTCCGCTATTGCTGCGCGTGGCCGCGCCCGGGATCATAAGAAAGACGACCAGGAGTTTTCAGGAGGCTGTGTGGACACAGACAACCGGCAAAACCCGGAGCGCCGGACCGCGGACCGGTTTCCACTCGATCGGGAAGTGAAGTACAAGGTCTATCACAAGCGGAACGGCGAAGACACCGGGATCGGACAGACGGTCAACATGAGCAGCACCGGCCTGCTGTTCACCACCGAGGCGATGCTGGCGCCGGGACGGCGGCTGGAAGTCGCCATCAACTGGCCGGCGCAGCTTGACAACAAGTGCCCGTTGAAGCTGGTGGCGCGTGGCAAGGTGGTGCGCTGCGAACCCGGCAAGGCCGCGATGGAAATCCAGCAGTACGAATTCCGCACCGCCAAGGCGACCAGTTGGACATAGCCCGCCGCCGCGCCGTTCGGCGGCGTGGGCGCCACGGGCCGCCAGCGGGGCGGTCCCGCTTCCAATCCGGCCACGGCTTCGCCGCAAGCTCCTGTCTGCCCGGAGGAGTCCTGCGGGCGGCTTGAGCAGCCGGTTGCATCAGGCGACAGGGTTATCTCCGGCGCCGGGGCGCCACGCTGAAACCCGTCTTCCATGGTGTGTGGCGCGAAGCAGCCACAAGCGTTGAGCATAAGCAAGCGCAGTGTGGCGGATCGCAAAACACAGCAGCGCGCTCCGGAAGCATGCGGCGCCCGCCTCCGGCCAACTGGGCGTTCTACCGCGCTCCTTCGGCCGTTCTCGGACAAGCGTACGGTCTCGGGAACTCACGCTGGCGGCGAGTCCCTCACCCTCCGGCATCGCCCGAGGCCGCCGGGTGGCAGGACCGGTTCAGCACCCCGCGGACCGGACACGGGGGCAGCGCCTGTTCAGAAACACCGGCCAGCCGCCACCGTCTCATGCGTGCCGGCTGGAGGCATTGCCAAGCTGGAACGCCAGCCCCACTGCCGCCGCGGCGGCCAGCGCCGCGCCGGTGAGGAACGTCGCCGGAGCGCCAAAGGCGCTCCAAAGGGCGCCCGCAATGGCGCTGGCGAGCAGCATCGCAACGCCCGCGATCAGGTCGAAGATGCCGAAGGCCGAGCCGCGCAGCTCCTCGGGCGCGGTGTCGGCGACATAGCGCGCCAGCACGGCTTGGGTGAGCGCCATGTGCAGTCCCCAGAGGGCGGCGCCGGCCAGCACCACCGGGAGCGATGGCGCGAAGGCAAGCACCAAGTCGGCGGCGATCAGCGCCAGGATGCCGGCCAGCAGCAGGCGGCGGCGGCTGTGGTGGTCCGAGGCGCTGCCCGCCGGGTAGGCCACCGCGGCGTAGACCGCGTTCATGACGATCATCACCAGCGGCACGGCGGCCAGGCTCGCCCCGGCGTGCTGCGCGCGCAGCACCAGAAACGCTTGGCTGAAGCGCGCCAGGCGCACGCCCGCGCCCAGGGTAACCACCAGCCAGTAGCCGCGTCCTAGCCGCCGCACGTCGCTGAACCGGAACGGCGGACGGCCGCCGGCGCGTTCGGGTTCGGGCACCGCCGCCGCCACCACCGCCACCGACGCGAAGGCGAACACCACGCCCACCCACAGCACGGCGCGGATATTGTTGTCGAGGAGCGCCATGAAGAGCAGCGCCAGCAGTGGTCCGAGCAGCGCGCCCACGCTGTCGAGCGCCTGGCGCAGTCCGAAGGCGGCGCCGCGAAGTCCGGGCGGCGCCAGATCGGCCAGCAGCGCGTCGCGCGGCGCCGTGCGGGTGCCCTTGCCGAGGCGGTCGACGAAGCGCGCTGCGGCGACCGCGCCCACGCCGGTGGCGAGCGGGAAGATGGGCTTGGTGAGCGCGCTCAGGGCGTAGCCGAAGACGACCAGCGGTTTCCGCCGCCGCCAGCGGTCGCTCAAAGCGCCCGAGAGGACTTTGCTGATCGAGGCGGTGGATTCGGCCATGCCTTCGATCAGCCCGATGGCCACCAGTCCCACGCCGAGCGTCGTCGCGAGAAACACCGGCAGCAGACTTTGCAGCAGTTCCGAGGAGACGTCCATGAACATCGACGTCACCCCAAAAGCCCACACCGCGGGCGGGAGCCGCCGCGCGTCCGGCGGTTTCGATGGGTCCATTCTGTTGAGGATAGCCGAAAGCTAGAGCTTGTAGCGGTCGTAATCGAAAGGCTCGTTCACCAGGTGATAGAGCGGCTCGCCATCCATTTGCAAATAGTAGGTCTTGAGCGGCGTGCGTTCAAAGTCGGTAAGTTTGCGCGCCGCCGGGCGGGCCCCTTCCTGCCACTCGAAAACCGGCACGTCCCAGGGGTTGAAGGTGTCGCTCAAGCCGCGCTCCTTGGCGATGCGGTACAGGTGCACGTTGCCGGGTTCGTGTCCGCCCAGCCAGAGGCCCACCAGGTCGAGGCGGAACTTGTCCTTGGAAAACATCACCAGGTTGGAGAGATGGTCGTCGCCCACGCCGAAGCCGTCGCCGTCGCGCGCGTAGATGCCTTCGATCATGGCCAGCCCGGTCTTGAGTACGCTC
>CAKZVG010000517.1 GCA_937921835.1 uncultured Bryobacteraceae bacterium
GTGGCTGGGTCTCCATCTGGCTGGGCGGGACGCCCGGCTCGGACTGGAGCAGCCGCGGCGCGCGCGCCAGGCCGAAATCGAGCAGCTTCACCTGGCCGTCGATGGTGATGAAGACGTTCTCCGGCTTAAGATCGCGGTGCACGATGCCCTTGGCGTGCGCGGCCGCCAGCCCCTCGGCGATTTTCCAGGCGTACTCGACCGCCTTGCGGCGGGGGATGGGGCCAGCCTTCAACTTGTCGCGCAGTGATTCTCCGTCCAGGAACTCCGTGACCAGGTACACGTGCTCTTCGTGCTGCCCGAAGTCGTGCACCGCGACGATGTTGGGGTGATTGAGGGATCCGGCGGCACGGGCTTCCTGTTCGAACCGCGCCGCGCGCTCGCGGTCCCGCGCCATGCCTTTTGGCAGCACCTTGACGGCGACGTCGCGGCCGAGGCGCGTGTCGCGCGCGCGATAGACCTCGCCCATGCCTCCGCTCCCGATGGGCCAGAGGATTTCATAGGGACCGAGGCGGGTATTGGGAGCGATCGACATCGTGCCGCTTCAGTCTACCGCTCCGCCTCCAGCGCGCGCAGGTGCGCGATGCACTCGATCATCGCGCGCCCGTTGTGATACGGGCTCTTCCAGAGGTTGGCCTTGTCGCCGCGCGGCTCGCCTTCGGGCGTCAGGTTGGCGTGCCACTCGCCGTGTTCCCAGTCGGTCTGGCGTTCCTCGACGAACCGCCAGGTCCGCTCGAAAACCGAGTAATACCGTGGATCGCGGGTGAGTTTGTACATGGCGAGCGCCCCCACGAGCGATTCGGCCTGCACCCACCAGATCTTGGTCCTGCGGTCGGCGGGCGCCCCGAGCGGACCGGAGTCGAAGAATCCGCCGTCCTGGGCGTCGAAACCGTACTCGAGGGAGTGGGCAAAGATGCGCGTGAAGAGTTCCCGGTAAGGCGACGCCGAGATCCCAAGCGTTTCCGACGCCTCGATAAGCAGCCAGATGTTTTCGAGGTCGTGTCCGTAGGAGACGCGGGACCACTCGCCATCGAGCAACGGGGTCCAGTCGCGCTGGTAGCGGTCCGTGCAGGCGATGGGGCCTTTCCGCACCACGGCGCTGCTGCCGATGGCGGCCAGTTCCGTCAGGCGGATGCGCGCGGTCTGGGAGCCGCTCGCGCGCAGGTAGGCGCTGATGGCCTCCATCAGGTGCAGGTGGGTATTGAGCAGCTTTTGGCCGCTCACGCCTCCCACATAGGGGGCGGAACCGGGAGGAGGCGCACCCCAGCCGGCGTCGAAGAACTCGATATAGCCGCCATGCAGCGCGTCGTGCGCCTTTTCGTCGAGCAGCTCGAAGAAGCGGGTGGCGAACTCGAGCACGTCCTCGCGCCCGCTGGCCAGCGCATACTCGGACAACGCATACAGCGCGAAGGCTTGCCCGTAAAGGTGCTTGCCGGAGCGCAACGGCCTGGCGCCGGTTGGATCGACCTCCCAGTAGAACCCGCCGTGGGCGGCGTCCCACATCTTGTCGCGCAGGAAACGGTAACCGGTTTCAGCCGCGCCGAGCATCGCTTCCCGGCCGCCGTAACCGGCCCGCGCCATGCGGGCGAAGAACCACAGCGTGCGCGCCTGAGTGACAATGCCTTTCGTTCCCGGCCCCTTGGACTCGCCTCGCGGCCCGAAGTTGATGATGTAGCCGCCATGTTCCCGGTCCAGGCAGCGCGGGTGCCAAAAGGCGAGGATGTTCTCGATGAGGTTCTTCTCCAGCGCGGCGGCGTGCGCCGCGAAATCCTGAGCGGAGGGCGGCGGAGCGCCGCTCGCGAGGCCGGCCAGCAAAAGCGGCAACGCGGCGAGCGGTGATGCGGTATGCACGCTTCCAGGATAACCGGACCGCACGGTGTGTTCAGCGCCGGGAGAGCGGCGCGGGGCCTGGAGTTGTTCCTGTCGCGGAGGAAGGGGTTTCGTCCACACGCCCGTGCTCGTTGAGGAACTGGCACCCTTCCGGGGCACGGAAGTCCTCTTCGCTGGCGATCTCCTGAAACCGGTTAATCCGGCCCTCACGGCGCCGAAACCGGGGAGCGGAAACGGGATATTGGAGTTCCCGGTCTGCCGGGTGCGCACCGGGCTCGTGACGCCGGTGGCGGAACTGGCGGCGCGAGCCTCCAGGCCGGGGATGGGCGTTTTGCTGCTGTCGTTTTCAGCGGCCGGGTCAACCGCGCCGGTGAGGCGTCAGTTCAGCCCGCAGGCGCCAGGGTTGCAACAGGCGCCACTCGGGCACATGGGGGCGGAGCCGCCACGGCCAGACGGCTGGGACGAGTGGGCCGCGAAGGTGGAAAGCTGTTGCGTCACGCGCGGCTGTCCGCAGGAGGGACACGTTAGCCCGGACTGCCCGCCGTTGCCGCGCACCAGTTTCTCAAAGCTGGTTCCGCAATCGTCGCACTTGTATTCGAAGATCGGCATATTTCCCTTTCATTTTACAGGATGCGAGCCGCGCCACGCGGTTACCCGCTTCCTACTCGGCCAGCCGCAGGGCGATCCGGTCGATCACCGCGCGGATGGCCGGGGAGGGCGCGTTGTAGTTATTGGCCACGATCGAGAAGGCGTAGCGCAGGCGCCCGCCCGACTCGGCGTATCCGCCCAGCGCGCTGACGTGGCTGAGCGTACCGGTCTTGGCGAAGACGCGCTTGGCGCCGGGCGCGCCCGCGAAGCGTCCCGCGAGGGTGCCGTCCACGCCCCCTACCGGCAACAGTTTCACCCAGGCCCCGCCGTGTGTCCGGTGCATGTGGACCAGCAGGCGGGTGATAGCGGCCGGAGTGACGAGCGTCAGGCGCGAAAGCCCGGAACCGTCCTCGAAGTTGAAGTCACGGGAGGGAATGCCGAGTTCCACCAGAAACGCCTTCAACTCCTCGAGGCCGGCCTCGCGGCTGCCCACATTGCGCTTGACCCGGCCTACTTCGCGCAGCGCCACCTCGGCGTGCAGGTTCTGGCTGGCCTTGTTCGTGATGCTGAGGCAGTCGATCAAGGGGGGGGATTCGCGGCGCGCCAGCACGACACCCGCGGGCGCGGCCGGCGGCGGAGCGGATTTCAGATCCGCGGCCTCGGCGGGCGCGCGCCTGCGCACGGCGGCGGTCCCCTCCACCGCGATTCCGCGCCGTTCGAGCGCGTCCCGGAACACCCAGGCCGCGAAGCGCGCCGGATCGTCCACCGCCAGCAACTGGCTGCTGCCGCCACCGTTCACCGGGACCTGCCCCCAGATGAGCAACTCGCGCGAACCGGCCGCGCGCCGGAGGCGGACCACCTGCTCCTTGCCCGCCACCGTGATCACCCGGTTGTCGATTTCGAAGTATTCGAGGGGTGGCCACAACACCAGGCGCGCCGGGTCGCCCACGCGCGCGCCCGGGCGCAGCGAGAGCCGGAAGGAGTTGTCGTTCACGATCAGCGCGCTTACCGGAGCGCCATACTCCCAGAGCGCGTCGTCCATCGCCCAGCCTTCCGGATAGGGATCCCACACGTAGGCCGTGTCGTCACCCACGATATCGCCGGTCACGCGGCGCACGCCGCGGGCCGCGACCTCAGCGGCCAGCGCGTCCAACGGCGCCAGCGGGTCGCCCTCGACCGGCCCTTTCCGGTACGGAATAACGCGCGCCGAGAGCGACGGATCGCCGCCTCCAACCAGCACCAGGTCGCCGCGCAGGACGCCGTCCGTGCCGGGTGGGCCGGCCGCCCGCACCAGGGTCTCGAAACGGTGCTCCGCTCCCAGCCGCGTCAGCGCCAGCGC
>CAKZVG010000518.1 GCA_937921835.1 uncultured Bryobacteraceae bacterium
CCGGCGCTTGGGACAACCCAAGCAGTAGCGCGGCCTCCGGTGATACTCTCGTCCCTCGAAGCCCCGAGGACCTACCGCTGCCGCGGCAGGTCTTGAAGGCACGGTGTGACTAGATACCTCAAAGCAAGAAACCGACACCAAAAGCGCCCGCTTGGAGGGCTGACAAATGTGGCGGAGAATACGTTTCTCGGAGCCAGCTTCCGGGGCCCGAAGGTGTCGATTTGGTGTCGATCCGCATGTCCCAAGTAGGCCAAAATCGGGCATTCGGAAGAAAATGGTCCGTTCGACAACCTTCCGTGGTGCTGTAGTATAGAGAGGATCTGATGATTTTCCAACAACTTGCAGAGAACGACGAAGCCGAATCCCTGCCTCTCCGCCAGTTCCACATCCCGGCATAGACGCGATCGGGTTGTCTTGTCCGCCGCAATAGCGATTTGACCCTCCACGGCGCAAGGCGGCGCGGAGCCGCTGCCCTCCCACGGCCCGCCGGTTCAGCCCACCCGGGGGTGCGGTTGACTTGAGCGCGAGGAGTCCTCCATAATGAGGGTGCTCGGCTATTCTACAAGGCGTCACGTCGCAAGTTCACCCGCTCGAAGCACCCGGGCCGGGCGTGCCGCTTCTCGCCAACACGAAAACAATGCGTCGACTTTTTGTTTACGTCATTCTTGCCGGGCTGCTGCCGGGGCTGCCGCACGCCGAGGCGGCCAAGAAAACATCCAGCCGGAAAACGGTAGCGAAGCCCGCGGCGAAAAAGGCCCCCGCGAAGTCCGCGGCGAAAAAGAAAGCGTCCCCGGCGACTTCACGCGCAACCCCCGCCGCCAAGTCCAGGAGCTACCGCCCGGCAAGCGTCTCCAAACGGGCAAGCGCGCCCGCTCGCGGGCCCTGGCGCACGCCCACCTTCGCCGATTCCACGCTCGGCGATCATATCGACGGCGAGGACCTGGAAGTACGGCGCGCGGCCGTCGAGGCGCTGGGGCCCTACAATGGCAGCATCGTTGTCACGGACGCCAACACCGGCCGGGTGCTGACGCTGGTGAACCAGAAGCTGGCGCTGTCGGGCGGCTTCCAGCCTTGCTCCACCATTAAACTAGTCGCCGCGCTGGCCGCCTTAAAGGAAGGCATCATCCCCCGAAGCGGGGAATTCCAACTTACCGGAAAATCGCTCTCCGAGCTGACGTCGGCCATGGCGGTGTCGAACAACCCCTACTTCGCCAGCCTGGGCGTCAAGCTCGGCTTCGAGCGGGTGTCGTCCTACGCGCGGCTGTTCGGGCTCGGGGAGCGGGCTTCGCTCGACATCCCCGGCGAAACCGCCGGCCTGCTGCCCGCGCGGCCGCCACGCAACGGCGGCGTCGGCATGATGACCAGCTTCGGTGAAGGCATCTCGCTCACGCCCCTGCAACTGGCCGCGTTCCTGGGCGCGGTGGCCAACGGCGGCACGCTCTACTACCTCCAGCACCCGCAAACCTACGCCGAGGCCCAGCGTTTCGTGCCCCGCGTGAAGCGGCAGCTTGAAATTGGCCAGTGGGCCGAAGTTCTCAAGACCGGCATGAAAGCCGCCGTGGACTACGGCACCGCGCGGCGCGCGGGGGCGCTGGTGGAGGACCCGGTTTTCGGCAAGACCGGCACCTGCACGGATTTCGCCAAGGCTGCTCACATGGGCTGGTTCGGTTCGTTCAATGAAGCCGGCGGGCGGAAGCTGGTGGTGGTCGTCATGCTGACCGGCGGCAAGCCGGTGAACGGCCCGGTGGCCTCCGAAATTGCCGGCCGGATTTTTTCCACCCTCTCGCGCGGGGACTACTTCGCCTCCAGCACCAACGGCGGCGCGCCTCCGGTGCACGGCATCGGCGGCTGTTGCGCCTTCTCCCGGTAAGTGCGGCCGCGCCGCGCGATGGCTTAGATTGGTAAGGTGCTGAGAGAGCGGGTGGCGGAGGTTCGGGAGCGCATCGAACGCGCCGCGGCGCGCGCCGGAAGACGGGCCGGGGAGGTCACTCTGATCGCCGTCTCGAAGACCTTCCCCGCCGCCGTGATTCTCGAGGCCTACGAACTCGGCCTGCGCGATTTCGGCGAGAACTACATCCAGGAGTTTGAGCGCAAAGCCCCCGAGGCGCGCGCGCTCGTCGGCGCCCGCTTTCACTTCATCGGCCATCTGCAATCGAACAAGAGCCGGCGCGCCGCCGAGCTCTTCGACGCCATTCAAACCGTCGACACCGCGAAACTGGCGCGGCGGCTCGGTGAGTCGCCCCGGCCGCTGGAGGTGATGATCGAGGTGAAGCTCTCCGAGGAGCAAGCCAAGTCGGGCGCCGCGCCGGAGGCCCTGCCGGAACTCATCGAAGCCATCCGCCAGTGCCCGCGACTTCGCCTCACGGGCTTGATGACCATGCCGCCGTGGAGTGAGGACCCCGAGCAGTCCCGTCCTTACTTCGCTCGGCTCAGGGAACTGGCGGCGCGCTACGCCCTGCCCGGACTTTCCATGGGCATGTCGCACGATCTGGAAGCCGCAATCGAAGAAGGCGCCACGCATGTCCGGGTGGGGACGGCGCTGTTCGGCTCGCGCAAACCGTGACCGCGGGTTTTTACTCTCCGCTGCCGCCGGCCCGGACCGGGGTGGCGGACTACGCCGCGGCCCTCCAGGCCGAAATGCGGCGCTTCGGCCAAGTGGCGTTGAACGCCCCCGGCGCCGTCAACCTTTACCATCTCGGCAACAACCAGCTTCACCGCGCGATCTACCACCGGGCCCTCGACCGCCCCGGCGTGGCCGTGCTGCACGATGCCGTGCTGCACCATTTTTTCCTCGGATCGCTCGATCAGGCGGCGTACGTGGCGGAGTTCACCCACAACTATGGCGCCTGGGCAGAGGATCTTGCGCGCGCGCTGTGGGCCGGACGGGCCCGTTCGGCCACCGAGCCGCGTTACTTTGCCTACCCCATGCTGCGGCGCATCGCCGAGTCTTCGCTGGCCGTCGTGGTGCACAATCCCGCCGCCGCGCGGATGGTGCGCGAGCACGCGCCCGCGGCCCTGGTCCGCGAGATTCCGCACCTGCTGCTGCCCGGTGAGACGCCCCCCTATAGAGCCGAGCGCTTGAGGCGGAGTTGGGATGTGCCCGCCGGCGGCGCGGTCTTCGGCGTCTTCGGGCACTTGCGGGAGTCCAAGCGCATCGCCACCGTGCTGCGCGCTTTCGAACGCGTCCGGCGCGCGGCGCCCGGAACCCGGCTTCTGCTGGCGGGCGAATTCGCCTCGCGCGATCTCGAACGCTGCCTCGCGGTGCGGCCCGCTCCGCCGGGCCTGATCCGCATTGGGCGCACCGGCGCGGCGCGTTTCGCGGCGCTGCTTGCGGCCGCCGACGTGTGCGTCAACCTGCGCTACCCGGAGGCGGGAGAGACCTCGGGGATCGCCCTCCGCGCCATGGCGGCGGGAAAGGCGGTGATTGTGACCTCCGGCGAAGCCGCGTCGCGTTTTCCGGAAGCCGCCTGCGCCCGCGTCGATCCCGGACCGGCCGAAGAGGACATGCTGGCGGAGACGATGCTCTGGCTTGCCGAATCGCCCGCCGCGCGCAGCGCGATGGGCGCGATCGCACGCGACTATGCGCGTTCGGTCCATTCCCCGGAAGCCGCGGCGCGGCGATACTGGGAACTCCTGCGCCACCTCGGCGGTGAAGCTTGATGCGCCGGCTGGTCCTTTTCCTGCTCGTGCTCTCCTGGAGCCTGCCGGCGGCGCCCGCGCCCATCGAGCGGCAGCTTCACGCGCGCGTCCGTATGCGCGACGGCGTGAGTCTGTGCGCCAACGTCTTCCGGCCCGCGGCCCCGGGCCGGGTGCCTGCCATCCTGGTGCGCACGCCGTACGGCAAGGGAACGGACCTCAGCGCCAACTACCGGGCTTTCGTCGAACGCGGCTACGCCGTCGTTCTACAGGATGTTCGCGGGCGCTACCACTCCGAGGGCGTCTTCGATCCGCTCGAACAGGAACCCGAGGACGGCGACGACACGCTCAACTGGATCGCCCGCCAGCCATGGTCGAACGGCAAGGTTGGCATGACCGGAGGTTCGTACCTGGGGATCGTGCAGTGGAAGGCCGCCGTCACCAACAACCCGTATCTCAGGGCCATCTTCCCCGTGGTATCCGGCAGCGACGATTATCTGGACCGCTTCTATTCCCCGGGCGGCGCCCTGAAACTCGGCCACCGCCTGCTGTGGTTGTCGGAGAATCTGCGCGCGCCCGATTTCATCAAGCCTGAGTTCCACCGCTTCATCCTGCACCTGCCCCTGCGCAGCGCCGACCGCGCCGCCACCGGCCGCCGCGTGGAGATGTACCGGCAGGCGCTCGATCACCCCTCTTACGACGGCTTCTGGAAGCGCATCAGCGTGCGGCGGCGGCTGGACCGTGTCCGCGTGCCGGTTCAGGCCGCCGGGGGCTGGTACGACAACTTTGTTGAAAGCGACCTGGAGGCATTCGCCGCGTTGCGCCGCCTCGGCCGCGAGAGCCGTCTCATCGTCGGCCCATGGCCGCACAACATGTCGCTGCGCTTCGAGGGAGTGGACTTCGGGCCGAAGAGCTCCATTCCGCTGCGCCCCCTGCAACTGGACTGGTTCGACTACTGGCTGAAAGGCGACCTCTCGAAGA
>CAKZVG010000519.1 GCA_937921835.1 uncultured Bryobacteraceae bacterium
GCGGGCGCGTGTTCGACACCCGGGAAGTCGAGATTGCGGAGATGCTGGCCCGCAGCATCGGCCGCGCGCTGCTCGAAGCTCGCATGCGCGACCAACTGGCCTTCGAAGCCAACCACGACCGGCTCACCGGCCTGCCCAACCGCTCCTATCAGCAGGACTGGCTCGAACGCGCCCTGGCCCGCGCCCGGCGGGACGGGGAAGTGCTGGCGGTCGTCTTCCTGGATCTCGACCGTTTCAAGCAAATCAACGACACCCTGGGCCACGACGTCGGCGACCAGTTGCTCCGCAAGGTAGGCGAGCGGCTGAAAGGCATGCTGGGGACCTCCGGCCACCTGGCGCGGATGGGAGGCGACGAATTCACCGCCGTGCTGCCGGATCTGCCCGGCGCGGAGGAGGCGGTGAGCATCGCCGGCCGCATGCTCGAAGCCCTGCGGCAGCCGTTCGAGATCGAAGGCTACGAGTTGTTCATTACCGCCAGCCTGGGCATCAGCGTCTTCCCGGCCGACGCGCAAGATGCCCGCACGCTGCTGCGCAACGCCGACGCGGCCATGTACCGGGTGAAGAGCTCCGGCAGAAACGACGTCCGCCTGTTCACGCCAGAGCCGGGATTCTCCGCGCTGGAGGCCCTGGCGCTCGAAAACCATCTGCGGCGCGCCATCGAGAACGGCGAGTTCCGGCTGTGGTTTCAGCCGCAGATGCGTCCGGACCGGGTGCTGGACGGCCTGGAAGTCCTGCTGGTGTGGGACAACCCCAAGCTCGGACGCACATTCCCGAGCCGCTTCATCCCCGTGGCCGAGGAGAACGGGCTGATTGTGCCCATCGGCTCCTGGGTGCTGGCCGAAGCCTGCCGCCAGGCGGCGCGCTGGCAACGCCAGGGGTACGGCCGGGTGAAGGTGGCCGTGAATGTCTCGGCGCTCCAGTTCGCGCGTCCGGATTTCGTGGCCACCGTGGCCGAAGCGCTGGCCGGCAGCGGTCTCGATCCCCGCCTGCTCGAACTCGAGCTGACCGAAAGCTACATCATGCGGGACGTCGAGGAATCGGCGCGCCGGATGGCGCAACTCCGGGCGCTCGGCGTCGGCATCGCCATCGACGACTTCGGCACCGGCTACTCGTCGCTTTCCTACCTGCACAGCCTTCCGGCTGACACGCTCAAGATCGACCGCTCGTTCCTGGGCGAAGCCGGCGGATCTCCCGAATCGCTGCCGCTCATCCAGACCATTGTGACGCTGGCCCACAACCTGGGATTGGCGGTGGTCGCTGAGGGTGTCGAAACGCTCGAGCAGTTCGAACTGTTGCGCTCGATCGGCTGCGACCGCATGCAGGGCCACCTGTTCGGCGAGTCCGTGTCGCTGGCCGAAGCCGAGCGGCTTCTCGCGGCCGGGAGCCGGAAGTAAGGCGCGTCCGACCGCGGGTGGGTTGAACGGGACTGGCAAGCTGACCGGTTCCAGTACCTTCCACTAAGGCTGTACTAAGCAGAGTCCTGTAGCAAGGCGGACTGCGGGGCTATTTGTGGGCCCTTGGGCCGGATGTGAGGCTTGAGCAGGTGAAACCATGAGATTGCTCAAGCTTTGGCTCCTGTTGGCGCTAACCCTGTCACTGACGAACGCGGCCCCCATCGTGATCAACGATACCTACGTCGAGAACCCCGGTTGGACCGAGTACGGCGGCGGCTACTCCTCCGACGTCATCGGGCGGCTGGTGAACTTCGACATCAAAGCGGTGCGGTTTTCCCTGTTGCCGGGAAATCAGGCCGGGATCACGATTGAGACGAACTACCGCAACGGTGACACGACGCTCTCTCCCTTCACGTACTTCCCGCCCCCGACGCCGCCGCTGCTGATCGGCGACATCCTGTTCCGCGGCGCGGGAGGGGCCTTTCTCTACGGCGTGCCGGTGGTGGCGCACGACGGTCTCACGCCCGGAGCGCTCTACCAGATCGGCGGCGCGCGGACAGCCTGGGATGTGTTGCAGATCTACGGCCAGGACAGTCAGAGCTACCGGCCGCACTACCCCGTGCATATCGACCCGGCGGGCGCCACACTGGTTGGCGCGGCGGCGTTTGCACCGCTGGTGACCGATCCCGGCGCGCCCGGGGGACCGCTGGTGGAGGTGCAGATGCAGTTCGCGGTGAACAGCGGCTTCCGGACCGCTCTGGACGAAGGCATGCTGCTGTCGTTCGCCAACATGACCTGCGCGAACGACGTTCTCGAGGGTAACGTGCACGTCCCGGTGCCCGAACCCGGCACGCTGGCGCTGGCCGGCGCGGGGCTGATCGCGGCGGGTCTGCTGCGCAGGCGGGTCGTGCGGTGAGCCGGGCCGCGGCGCCGGTCAGGGCACATGGTAGCATGAAGGATTGAACCGGGCGCGGCCGCGCGCCCGGCCTGGAACCTCATGCGAAACGTTGTCATTGCAGGCTCCGGCTGCGCCGGAAACACGGCCGCCATCTATGCTGCGCGCGCCTCTCTCGCTCCGCTGGTCGTGGCCGGGCACGAACCGGGCGGCCAGCTTTCGCTGACCACGCTGGTCGAGAACTTCCCCGGTTTTCCGGAAGGCATCCAGGGGCCGGAACTGGTCGAGAACATGAAGCGGCAGGCGCAGAACTTCGGCGCCGAGTACGTGCACGGCTCGATCGTCGAAGCCGACCTGTCGAAGCGGCCGTTCCGGCTGAGCATCGACGGCGAGTGGGTCGAGACACGGACGCTGATCGTCGCTTCCGGCGCCTCGGCGCGCTGGCTGGGTCTGCCTTCCGAGCAGAAACTGATCGGGCGGGGAGTGAGTTCCTGCGCTACCTGCGACGGCTTCTTCTACCGCGACAAGGAGATCATGGTGGTGGGAGGAGGCGACTCGGCCATGGAGGAGGCGAACTTCCTCACCCGCTTCGGCCGCCGCGTGACGCTGGTGCACCGGCGCGAGGAGTTCCGCGCCTCGCGGATCATGCTCGACCGGGCCCGCGCCAACGCCAAGATCGAATTCATCACGCCCGCCGTGATCGAACAGGTGCACGACCTCGAGCAGGGCATCGTCACCGGCGTCACGCTGCGCAACCTGAAGACTGGCGAGACGTGGCGGCGCGACGTCGACGGGCTGTTCATCGCGATCGGCCACATTCCCAACAGCGCGGTGTTCAAGGGGCAACTGGAGCTTGACGCCGAGGGCTTCATCGTTTCCCATGGCGGCGCGCGGACCAGCGTCCCGGGCGTGTTCCACGCGGGCGACGTGCAGGACCGCCTCTACCGCCAGGCAATCACGGCCTCGGGCGCCGGGTGCATGGCGGCCATCGAAGCGGAACGCTTCCTGGAAGCCGAGGGGCACTGAGCGGGCGGTTCCGGAAGCTTGCGGCGCTCCCGGCGCGGGCCGCTTCACGGCAGCAGCCGCGCCACGCGCAGCGCGCCGTACAGCCCGAACGCGGCGGCCAGCACCCCGGGCGCGTACCTCCGGATTCCCGGCGGCCAGCGAACTCCCAGCGCCGTGCAAAGCAGCAGCAGCGCCACGGCCGGGCTCAGCAGGTTTAGGCGCAGCGCTTCGGCCGGCTCACCCGCCGCCAGCGCCCGTAAGGCGCCCGTCATCCCGCACAACGGGCAGGACGCTCCGGTGAGCCAGCGGAAGCCGCAGGGCGGCAGGAGGCTGCCCCAAAACGCCGCGGCGGCGCACCAGACGGTGGCGAGCGCGGCCGGAGACAGGCGCCAGAGGGTGTTTCTCACGCCGCCGGCGCCTCCCGCGGTCCTACGATATCGCGGTACGCCGCGGCCGTGGCAGCCATGCTGACCGGCACGGTGATCAGCAGCCCGACCACCAGCGCCAGCGTGCCGAGCAGGTTCAGCAGGCCAAGCGCCACCACGAACATTGTGAAGCCGAAATAGTCCTGCCGGACGATCTCATAGCTGGCCTGAATGGCGGGCCAGAAGTCCATCCGCTTGTCCATCACGAACAGGTAGGCGAACTGGCAAACCGCGGCCGCCACAATCCCGGGGATGATGCACAGCAGCGCGCCCACCGAGACGAAGACCGAAATGAGCAGCCCGGCGAGCATCGCCGGCACGAAGAAGTCGAAGCCCTTGAATATGTCGCCCACCTCCCCGCGCCGCCCGTGCAGCTTGCTCAGGCACATCACCTGGAAACCCGCCGTCAGCGGTCCCACCAGCAGGACCGGGACCACGCTGTTCAGCACGATCCAGATCAGCGCGGCGAGAACGAAGGTTCCCAGGTCGTCCTTCACGGCGTCCCAGCCGAGGCCGATCCAGCGCCCCGTGTCGGAGCGGATGCCGGCCGGCGGCACGAAGGCCGGCGCTGCCGGACGCGGCTCGGCGGCGGATTGCGAACTGCCGCACTTTGAACAGTAGCGCGCACCCGCATCGAGCGGCGCGCCGCAATTTGTACAGTACACGTCTGGTCTCCTCGGACGGGAATGTAGCGGCCAGATTCAATCCTAGCGCGGTCCGGCTGCGGTTTCCGCCCGCGCTAGCCTACAATCGAATCTTATGTCTCTTGTGGTGGTTGGATCCGTGGCCTACGACGCGGTGGAGACGCCGTTCGGAAAACGGGAGCGCATGCTGGGCGGCGCGTGCACTTACATCGCGCTGGCAGCGAGCTATTTCACCGATACCGGCATCGTGGGCGTGACCGGCGAGGACTTCGATCCGGCCGATTCCGAATTCCTGGCCAGCCGCGGCATCGACTTGACTGGCCTGGAGCGCAAGCCGGGCAAGACGTTCTTCTGGTCCGGAGTCTACTCCCAGGACATGAACGACCGCACCACGCTCACCACCGACCTCAACGTCTTCGCCGAGTTCGACCCGAAGCTGCCCGAGGCGTACCGTTCGCGGCCCTATCTCATGCTGGGCAACATCCAGCCCGCGCTCCAAAAGAGCGTGCGCGCGCAGATGACCTCCCCGCGGCTGGTGGGCGGCGACACCATGAACTACTGGATCCAGGACTTCCGCCAGCAGTTGCTCGACACCATCCGCGAGTGGGATTTTCTGCTGGTCAACGACAGCGAAGCGCGCCTGCTCTCGGGCGAGACCAATCTGCGCCGCGCCGCCGCCGCCATCCTGGAGATGGGGCCTCACACGCTGGTGATCAAGCGCGGCGAGTATGGCGCCCTGCTCTTCCAGCGGGACTGGGTATTCATGACGCCCGGTTACCTGCTTGAGGAAGTCCGCGACCCGACC
>CAKZVG010000520.1 GCA_937921835.1 uncultured Bryobacteraceae bacterium
GCCGCGCAGGCGCTGGCGGTGCGCGCGGTTCGCGAAGAAGCCGGCTTCGAGGCCCGGCTGGAGCGGATGTTCCAGCTTTGCATGGTCCGCCCGCCCAAAGATGCGGAAAAGGAGCGCATCGCCCGGTTCTTCAAGGAGCAGCGGACGCTGCCCGGCTCCGGCGCGGACGCGCGGCGACTGGCGCCGTTCGTGCCTGAGGGCGAAGACAGCCTGGAAGTGGCCGCCTGGACGGCCGTGGCGCGCGCGCTGCTCAACCTGGACGAGTTCGTCACGCGCGAGTGAGGGAAGGAATGCACCGCATGGACTGGCGCGAATTCCTGGGGATTCAAAACCGGCGCGAATTCTTGCGCGGGGTGGCGGGCGGCATCGGCTTGGCCGCGCTTTACGACTTGATGGCGGCCGAGGGTCTGGCCGGCGGCGCCCCAAGCCCGGACGCCGGCCCACTCAGCCCCAAGCCGCCGCATTTCGCGCCCAAAGCCAGGCATGTGATCTACATGTTCATGGAGGGTGGGCCAAGCCAGTTCGAACTCTTCGACCCCAAGCCGGCGCTTGAAAAGTACGACGGCCAGGCGCTGCCCGCGGAGTTGACCAGGGATCTGAAGCTCGCCTTCATCAAACCGACGGCCAAGGTGATGGCCAGCCGCTACCAGTTCCAGCGCTACGGCCAGTGCGGCATGGAGCTTTCCGAACTCGCGCCGCATCTGGGATCGGTGGCGGACGAGATCGCGCTGGTGCGCTCCATGCACACCGACGCGTTCAACCATCATCCCGGGCAACTGCTGCTGTTCACCGGGAGCATGCAGTTCGGGCGCCCGACGCTCGGCGCCTGGGTGATTTACGGTCTGGGCAGCGAGTCGCGGAACCTGCCCGGCTTCGCCGTCCTGCCGTCCGGCAAGGGAACCTCGGGCGGCACGACGAATTTCTCCGCGGGTTTCCTCCCCTCGCACTATCAGGGAACGATTCTGCGCGGCCAGGGCGATCCCATCCTCTACCTGTCGAGTCCCGAAGGCGTTTCGCGCCAGAATCAGCAGGCCACGCTGGGCCTGGTCAATGACCTGAACCGGATGCGCGAAGCGGAGACGGGCGACGCCGAGATCGCCTCCCGCATCGCCTCCTATGAACTGGCCTTCCGGATGCAGATGGAGGCGCCGGAGCTGCTCGATTTTTCCGGCGAATCCCCCGCCACGCTGGAGATGTACGGCCTCAACTCGGACAACCAGCACCGGCGCGAGTACGCCCGCAACTGCCTGCTGGCGCGCCGCATGGTCGAGCGCGGCGTGCGCTTCGTCCTGCTAATGGACGCCTCCTGGGACGACCACGCCGAACTGAACCGCAAGCTGCCCGGGCGCATGCGCGAGATCGACCAGCCTACCGCGGCGCTGATCAAGGACCTCAAGCAGCGCGGCCTGCTCGAGGAAACGCTGCTCGTATGGGGCGGCGAGTTCGGGCGTACCCCGATGGTGGAAATGCGCAATCCGCGGGAGGCGGCCAACGCCGGGCGCGACCACCACCCGGCGGCATTCAGCATGTGGTTGGCCGGCGGCGGCATCCGCGGCGGGCAGGTCTACGGCGCCACCGACGAGCTGTGCCTGAAGATCGTCAAGGACCCGGTGCACGTCCACGATCTGAACGCCACCATCCTGCATCTGCTGGGCTTCGACCACACCCGTCTCACCTACCGGCACATGGGCCGCGACTTCCGCCTTACCGACGTCGAGGGCAACGTCGTCAAAGGCCTGCTCGCCTGAGTAACTTCAAGATTTACAAACGCTTCACCCGTAATTTGTGAGAATGAGAATTGTCTCTACCGACTAAGAGCTATAACGGTTTTTCCGATATGGATAGCGGAGACGGATTCATGGCCTCTCAGACCTCGGGCCTCGCCGGCGAGACACTAGAGACCTTTCCAGGGCAACTGGACGCCGCGTTGCCCCGGACTGTGGCGGTATGCGAGACGCAGCCTCTGACTGTGGAAGGACTGCGGGCGCTGCTGGCGGCGCGGCGGGGGTTCCGCGTGGTGGGAGCGGCCGTTTCGCTCGAAGCGGCTGCCGATCTGGTGCGCCGCCTCCATCCCGACGTGCTGATCCTGGACAAGGCGTTCGGCGTCTCCGCGATCGCCGATCAGCTTGCCGGGCTTCGGGCGGGCGGCTCCGTGCCCGCCGTGGTCGTGTGGGGCGTCTCACTCTCGGAACCGGAGGCGCTGCGGCTGTTGCAGGCCGGGGCGCGGGGAATCATCCGCAAGAACGCCGATCCGCAGCTCATCTTCACCTGCCTCCAGACCGTGTCCGCGGGCGCCAACTGGGTCGAAGACTGCGTCTTCCGCGATGGCGCGCGTCCCCAGGGGCGCTATCCGCGCTCGGAACTCACTCCCCGCGAGCGGCAAGTGATGGAGCTCATCGAGCAAGGACTCAAGAACAAGGAGATTGCGCGCGAGCTCGGCATCCGCCCCGGAACGGTCAAGATCCACCTCAAGCACATCTTCGAGAAGACGGGCGTGCGCGGCCGTTACGGTCTGGCGCTTACCGGGCTGCGCGACAAGGGCCTGCTCAGCCTGCCCGAGTGAACCGAATCACAGCCGGACTCCCAGCAACTCCGCCAGGCGCCCGGCGATGGCGGTGATGCGCATTGGCGGCAGCCGCGCCGGTTCGATTCCCTTGCCCCACAGAATGAACGCCGAGCGGTAATCCGGCCGCCCCGGCCAGAGTCCGTGCACTCCCGCCTCGTGCGGCTTCGCATACAACTCGCCGCTTTCGCCGCGGCCGAACAGAAACCCTTCGGCGGCTTCGTACGCCGCTTCCACGCCGGCCAATTCGGGCGTGAAGTCCTTCAGCTCTTCCTCCGGCACGCGCCGTCCGATGCCGAGGTTCCCCCTGGCGCGCGCCTCCTCGAGCCACCGCGCGGCGGCGGAATCAAGCGCCCAAACCACGCCGTGGGAGACGTCGAGCTTCCCCGCCGCGCCGTCGCGCCGCATGGCTTCGGCCAGGTCCACCACCTTTTCCACACGTTCGAAGCCGTGGTCGGAGACCAGCGCCACCAGCATGTCCGGCGGCGCCGCCTCGAGGATCCAGGCCACCAGTTCGTCGGTGTATTCGAGGATCGCGTTGGCCTCGCGCGTGAACGGGCCGCAGTCGTGCGCTTCCGAATCCAGATCGACGAAGTGCAACGCCAGGAAATCCGGCTGCACGTTGCGCAGGATCCAGATCGCGGCCAGCGCCCGCGAGCGGTCGTCCATCCACTGTTGCGGAAACGAAGGCAGATCTCTCGCGATGCGGCCGGCCAGGTCTGCCGGGACCGCTTTTTCCGCGATGGACTCCATGTCCATGGCGCCCCCGCGCCGGCGGCGGAAGAACTCGGGCAGGTTCCAGGGGATCCGCTCCGTCACGGTGACCGGCCAGGTGATGGCCGCGGCCGTCAGCTTCGCCTCGCGGCAGGCGTCCCAGAGCGTGCGGACCCGGATGAGGTCCGTGGTCCAGTAGTAGTCTCCACCCTCCGGGCGCGGCCGGCGGTTCCCGAGGATGCCGTGCAGGCGCGGCGGAACCCCGGTGAGCAGCGTGGTGTGCATCGGCCATGTCACGGTGGGCGCTTCGCCGGTCACGCCCTCGGAACACTGCCCTTCCCGCATCAGCCGGCGCAGCGTGGGGATGCGCAGGCCCAGCCGTCCGTTCTCGCTCAGGTAGCGCTGGTCGAGACCGTCGACCGAAATCAGCAGCACCTTCCGCCGGCCCGCCCCTCCGAGTAGCGGGCCGGCGGCCGCCGCGCCAAGCAGAGTGCGGCGCGTCATGGGCATGGTCATGGGCTCAAAACCTGAGGCGCGCGCCGAACTGGATCTGGCGCGAGTTCGTGGCCGAGGTGATGCGCAGGAAGTCCGGCGCCTGGTAGCGGTTGATCACCGCGCCGCAGCCGCCGATCCCGCAGGCCGCGTTGGTCGAGTTGAAGAGGTTTTCCGCTTCGGCGATGATTTCCAATCCCGCCTTCTCTTTCCAGAGTCCGAATGAGCGGCTGAGGCGGAGGTTGATCTCGCGGAAGCCGGGGCCCTCGGTATCGTTGCGGGGGATGCCCGCCGGGCGGTCGTTGTTCACGCCGTCACGGTTCAGATCCGTGCCCGCCACCACGTTCACCGGGAAGCCCGAGGTCAGCGTCACGTTGGGCGCGATCATCCAGCCGTTCACGAGCGGCGCCGCGGGCCAGGCGGCGGCCACCCGCGGGTTCCAGACGCCCTGCATGACGAAGCGGTGGCGCTGGTCCGAGGACGACGGTCCGTAGTCGAAACGGAAGTTGCTAGGGTCGGACACCGGCGCCCCGCCGTCCCCGCTGGCGTCGCTGTTGTTCTCGGCGCGCGAGAGCGTGTAGCTGGCGGTGAAGGTCAGCCCGCGCGACAGGCGCTTGTTGGCGGCCAGGAACATGCCGTGGTAATGGCCGTTGGCGACGCTGTAGAGCAGCCGGATCTGGTTGAAGCGCGGGTCGTGGCGAGCGGCGCCGAAGACCGGCCGTCCGTCGGCCAGAACCTGCCCGCTCGGAATCAGGTTGGTGTCGGCCAGCAGCGGGCCGCGGCGGCTGCCGTAGAACTGGTAACCGGCCGTCAGCGAGAGGTCGTCCAGAATCTCCCGCTCCAATTGCACGTTCGCCTGGTGCGCGTACATGCTCCGGAAGTCGCCCGCGAACGCCGTGACGCTGGGCGTGACGGCCAGCGCCGGGTTATTCGGAGGCGCGGCGAAGCCGTCCGGAAACCGCGGCGCCGCCGGGTTCGTCCCGGCGATGTTGAACGTCCGCACCCGGGCGCCGTCGTTACGAATGGCCAGCGAGATCAGGCGCAGGTTCGTGGTGTCGTAGAAGAGCCCGTAGCCGCCCCGGACCACCGTCTTCCCGGCCGGCTGCCAGGCAAAACCCATGCGCGGGGCGAAGTTGTTGCCGTCGGAGTGGATGCGGCGCGACTCCGCGATGGGCGCCTGCGGGTCCAGTTCCGGATAAGCCAGATACTCGTAGCGCACGCCATAACTCAAGGTAAGATTGCGCCCGAGCCGCCAATCGTCCTGCGCGAAAAAGTTATAGCTGTTGGTGCGCCTGTCGGCGGTGTTGTCGCCGAACTGCTGCACCAAGTTTACGTAGTTGCCCGCCAGATAGTTGGCGACGCTCGAAAAGGTGTAATTCTGCGCCAGCCGGTCGCGCTGCACAACCTTCACCGTGGCGATATCGAAGCCGAACTTGGCGTTGTGCGCGCCGGCGGTGTAGGAGAGGTTGTCGACGAACTGGTTCTGGTGCTCGAAGTAATACTGCGCGGCGCTGCTGTTGGAGCCCAGGTTTGCCACGCCGCTGATGGTGATCACCGGTCCGACGGCGCCTGATACGGGCGGCCGCCAGAAACGCCGGAACAGGTCGCCGAAGCGGAACTCGTTCACCAGACGCGAGGAGAGCAGCGAGGTCAACTGCGCCACGCCCGAGCCCTGGCGGTCGTCGAAGTGGTTGCCCGCGCTGCGCACGGTCAGGCCTCCCGAGGTGTTGAACTTCGAGGGAGTGTAGAAGTAACCGTAGCGGACGAATCCCGAATGGCGGGGATTGAGGACGTAGTCGATGCGGCCAAGGTACGTGCGGAAGCGCTGCGCGAAGGGCGCCGATCCGAGTTCGCTGGCCGGGATGGCGAGCGCGGCCGCGTTGGCCGGCGTAATGGTGATGGGACGGGGCGCGTCGATGGGTTGATACTCCCAGTTGCCGAAGAAGAACAGGCGGTCCTTGATCAGCCGTCCGCCGGCGTTGGCGGCATAGGCGGCCCATTGCGTGAACGGCTTGCTGGCCGCCAGCGACGGGCGCGCGATCAGGCCCGGCCGCCGCGCCAGCCACAGGAACGATCCGTGGTAGTCGTTGGAGCCGCCGCGCGTCACCATGTTGACGATGCCGCCCACCGTGCGCCCGTATTCAGCCGCCATGGCGTTCTGCACCACGCTGATCTCCTGAATGGCTTCGGTCGAGAAGATGCCCAGGCGGAATTGGCCGCCGCGCTGCGTGTTATCGGCGCCGTCCACCATGAAACCGCGCCGCTGCATGCCGCCGAAGGCGAACTGCGTGGTGCCGAACTCGTCGTCGCGCCGTCCCACAAAACCGGGGGCGAACAGCGCCAGGTTCTGCACGTTGCGCGAGGTGATGGGCAGGTTGCGCAGGCTGGCCGGAGTCAGGCCGCCCGATACGGCGGGCTCGAGTTTCAGGATCGACGCGTCGGCCTCCACGCTCACGGTCTGCTGCGTGGCCGCCACCGAGAGCCGCACGGTGACTTCGCTGGTGCGGCCCACCTCCACCAACACTCCCTTCTGCGAGTAGGGCGCGAAGCCGGGCGCCTCCACGTTCACCTCGTACGCGCCGAGCGGCAGCAGCGGCACCAGGAACCGTCCATCCGGCCCGGTCAGGCTCTGGCGCTCGAAACCGGTGGCCAGGCCACGGACCTTGACGGCGGCCGCGCCGACCGCGCCCTCGGAAGCGTCCAGCACCAGGCCTTGAATCGCGCCGTTGGCGGCGCCGCTCTGGGCCCGAAGCGAAGGAACGGCCGTCAGGCAGAGCACGGCCAGCAACGGAACAAACCGGAAGCGTGACATAGCCCAAAGCTAACAGGCCGGCGTTTGTTGGCCATGAACGGAGCGTGACGGTCCGGTAAATCGCCTCCGCCGCCGGGTCCCGGGCGCGGTCTGATATTCTGTGGACGTGCGCGGATTTCTCGCAATACTCGCCACGCTGCTCTGGGCCGGCGCGGCGACGCCGCAACCCAACCCTGTGGACGCTCCCCTGCTCGACATCCTCGAGAAGGAGTTGCGGCGGAACTTCGAAGCGCTGCGGGAGAAGGCCGATCCGAAGCCATACTTCATTTCCTACGCCGTGACCGAGCAGGAGTCCTGGGGCGTTTCCGCTTCCCTGGGAGCGATTCTCAACGAGATGCGCAGCCATCGCCGCTACCTCGACGTCAGCGTGCGCGTGGGCAGTCCCGAACTGGACAACTACCGCCGCGTGCAGGGCGAGGTGCCGCAGTTCACCGGCGGCGTTCTGGTCACACTCGATGACGAACCCGACGCGCTGCGCCGCCGCCTGTGGCAGGAGACCGGCCGCGTGTACCGTCTGGCGGCCCAGCGCCTGACCGATATCACGACCCGCACCCAGGTGAAGCTCGCCGCCACGGACACCTCTCACGACTTCTCGATCGAGGAGCCCTCGCGCCACGTCGAACCGCGCGCTCCTCTGAAGGTCCCCGAAGCGGAATGGACGGCGCGGGCGCGCAGTCTCTCGGCGCTGTTCTCGAACTACCCGCTGGTGATTTCTTCGACGGTGCGCTTCATGGCGCAGCGGGAAACGCGCTCCATCGTCACCAGCGAGGGAACGCGCGTGCAGAGCGGGCGCGGATACGCGCGGGTGATGTTCAACGCGCAGGGCAAAGCCGCCGACGGCATGAACCTGGGAACGGGGGAAAGCTTCGAGGCGGAAACCCCGGCGGGCCTTCCCGCCGCCGCCGCGCTCGAGAAAGCCGCGCACGCGGTGGCGGGCGACCTGACCGCTCTGCTGCGCGCGCCCGCGGTCGAGCCCTTTGTGGGTCCGGCGATTCTCTCCGGACGCGCGGCGGGCGTCTTCTTTCACGAGATCTTCGGCCACCGCGTCGAGGGGCACCGCCAGAAGGACGACACCGAGGGACAGACCTTCACGCGCAGCGTCGGCGAGAAAGTGCTGCCGGAGTTTCTCTCGGTGGTCTTCGACCCCACGCTCCGGAAACTGGCCGGCACGGAACTGAACGGCTGGTACGCCTACGACGACGAGGGCGTGAAGGCGCGGCGCGTGAATCTCGTCGAACACGGAATTCTGAAGACCTTCTTGTTGTCGCGCTCGCCGGTCGAGGGCTTCCCGAATTCGAACGGCCACGGGCGCCGCCAGCCCGGCCGCGAGGTCATGGCGCGTCAGTCCAACCTGATCGTCGAGTCCTCGAAAGCGGTGCCGGAAGCTCGCCTGCGCGAGTTGCTGATCGAGGAGATCAAGCGCCAGAAAAAGCCTTATGGCTACTACTTCGAGCACGTCACCGGCGGGTTTACCACCACCGGGCGCAGAGGCGTGCAGGCTTTCACGGTGATCCCGCTGGTGGTCTACCGCGTGTACCCGGACGGGCGTCCCGACGAGCTCGTGCGCGGCGCCGACATCGTGGGCACGCCGCTGGCGAGCTTCGGCAAGATTCTAGCGACGTCGGACCGGCCGGGCGTCTTCAACGGTTACTGCGGCGCCGAATCAGGAGCGGTGCCGGTGGCCGCCGTTTCGCCCGCGCTGCTGATCTCCGAGATCGAGATCCAGAAGAAAGAAGTCGCCAAGGACCGGCCCCCGCTGCTGCCGCGCCCGGACGCCGAAGGGAGGCCGCGATGAAGCCGCCGGCCGCGCTCGCCATCCTGCTGGCGCTGGCCTGGCACGCCGCGGCGCAGAAGGCGGGCGAATCCGACCCCCTGCTGGAGGCCATGCGCCAGGAACTCAAGCGCTCCGAGGCGCTGCGGGTGGTGAATCTCGATGCGCCCTACTACCTCGAGTACGCGGTCGACGACGCCGAGAACTTTCGCGCCGCGGCCAGCTTTGGCGGGCTGATCGAGGCGCAGCGCACCCGCCTGCGCGTTCCCCGGATCCAGGTCCGGGTGGGCGATTACCAGTTCGACAACACCAATTTCGTCTATACCGATTTCGCCGGCGGCACGCGCTACGAAGCCGAGCAGATGCCGCTGGACGGCCTGGTCCCCAACCTGCGCCATAGCCTCTGGTTGGGCACGGACCGGATGTACAAGGCCGCGGTCGAGATGCTGGCGGCCAAGCGCGCGGCGCTCAAGAATATGCAGCAGAGCGAGGAACTGGCCGACTTCGCCCGCGCGCAGCCGGTGAAGATGCTGCTGGAGGCCCGCATTGCGAAGGTAAACGAAGCGGAGTGGAGCAGGCGCGTGCGCGCGCTCTCGGCGCTCTTCCGAAAGTACCCGGCGGTGCTCAGTTCGAACGTCGAAGTGGAGAGCATCCAGTCGGTCTACTATTTCCACAACACCGAGGGCAGCGAACTCCGCCTTCCGGAGCGCCTGCTACAGATCCGCGTGCGCGCCGCCGCGCAGGCCCCCGACGGCGCGCAGGTGCGTGACATGGCCGTGTGGATGGGACCCGACCCCGCCGCGCTGCCGCCCGAGGCCGGGCTGCGCGCGCTGGTGGAAGACACCGCGAAAAACGTCACCGCCTTCGCCGCCGCGCCCAAGGCCGGCGACTACACCGGTCCAGTGCTCTTCGAGGGCGAGGCCGCCTGCCAGCTCTTCGCCGAAGTGGTGGGACGCAACCTGCGCCTGACGCGCCGCCCGGTGGCGGTTCCCGGACGTCCCGCTCCGGTGGCCGCCACGGAGTTCGAAGGCCGGCTGGGGGCGCGCGTGCTCCCGGAGTGGCTGGACATCGCCGACGATCCCTCGCGCAGGGAATGGCGGGGGAAGCCGCTGCTCGGCTGGTTTCCGGCCGACATCGAGGCAGTGGTTCCCAAGCCGCTCACCCTGATCGAGAAGGGCGTGCTGAAGGCTTACCTGCTGACGCGCCAGCCGGTGCGGGGATTCCCGGAATCCAACGGCCGGGCGCGGCTGACGGGAGGCTTCGGCGCCAAGGCGCCGTGCTTCGGCAACCTGCTGGTGACGGCGCGCGAGAGCGTGCCGCTGGCGGAGTTGCGCGCCAGGATGCTCGCGCTGTGCAAGGCGCGCGGCAAGCCGTACGGCCTCGTGGTCCGCCGGATGGACTTTCCCTCCTCGGCCTCGCTTGAGGAACTGCGCCGGGTGATCGCCGCCGCGCAGTCGGGCGGGGCGCGCGTGGTCAGCAGCCCGCTGCTGGTCTACCGCCTCTACCCGGACGGCCGCGAGGAGCCGGTGCGCGGGCTGCGCTTCCGCGCCCTGGATTCCCGAGCGCTCAAAGACATGCTCGCCGCCTCGCGCGAAATGGAGGTCTTCCACTACCTCGAAAACGGGGCCCCGATGGCCATCATCGGCGGCGCCGGCTATGTGACGCAGGTGTCGGTGGTGGCGCCCTCGGTGCTGGTCGACGATCTGGAAATGCAGACGCCGCGGGAGGAGCGGCCCGATCCGCCGGTTGTTCCGCCGCCGCCCTTCGGCGCGCAGTAGTCCATGGGCATTCTCGGGCGGACGGTTTTCCTCGAAATCCTCTCGGGCGCCCTTCTCGGGGGCGTGCTGTTCACCTTCGTGCTCTCGCTCCAGCGCGTGGCGCGGCTGTTCGAGGTGATGGTGCGGGCCTCGGCTCCGTTGCCGTCGGTGCTTGAGCTGTTCGCTCTGGTGCTGCCCTTCGCCCTCACGTTTACGGTGCCGGTGGGGGTGCTGGTGGGCGTGCTCATCGGGCTCAGCCGCATGGCAAGCGACGGGGAGATCATCGCCTTGCGGGCCTCGGGTGTGCCGGGCCGGCGGGTGCTGTTTCCGGTGCTGCTGTTCGCCGCGCTGGCAACCGCGGCGGCGGCCGCCTGCTCGCTGTGGCTCAACCCCTACTCGATCCGCAGGAGCACCCAGATCCTGAACGCGCTGATGGCCACGCAGGTCACGGCCGAGATCACGCCGCGCGTGTTCGAGGAGAAGTTCTCGGGATCCAACATCGTGCTCTACGTCGGCGATGTCATCCCGGAGGGCAAGGTGGTGCGCTGGCGGCAGGTCTTCATGGCCGACCTGACGCCTCCCGAGGAGCGCTCCAGCGGCGCCCGCGAGCGCGGCGAGGGTCCCAAAATCACCGTTTCGCAGGAGGCCCTGGCCGTCTCCGACGTGGCCCACAACCGCATCCAACTCTCCATGCGGGGCGTCACTTCGCACGAGGTGGGCCGCGAGCCGGGAGAGTACTTCAGTTCCGCCTTCCCGAAGGGCGAACAGACGCTCGATGCCCGCCCGCCGGCGGAGGTGAAGGCGCGTCCCTACGTGGAGATGGACACCGGTCCGCTCTTCCGCGCCGCGTACGGCCCGCCGGCCGAGGGCGCCAATCCGGCCGCCGCGCGCATCGAGTTGCACCAGCGACTGGCGCTGCCGCCCGCCTGCCTGCTGATGGCCCTGCTCGGCATCCCGCTCGGGGTTTCCACGCGCAAGTCCGGCAAGTCGACCGCCTTTGTCGTGACCGTGCTCATCGCGTTCCTCTATTACATGGGGCTGATCAGCCTCATCGGGCTGGCGCGCGAAGGCGCGCTGCCGGTGGAGGTGGCGGCCTGGCTGCCGAACGCGCTCTTCGCCCTGGCCGGCCTGGTGCTGATCGCGCGTCTGGAGAGACCCGGCGACCACGACGCCATCGGGGCCGTGCGCGGCTTCTTCGCGCGCCTCTTTGAGCGTCTCGGCGGCGCGGTCCGCGGCCGGCAGGCGGCGGGCGCCGCGCTGCCTTACCTCTCGCGGCTCGGCCGGCTCCCGCTGCTGCCGCAGCTCATCGATACCTACATCCTGAGCAGTTTCCTGTTCTACTTCTGCCTGCTGCTGGCCAGCTTCGTGCTGATGGCGCAGGTGTTCTTTTTCTTCGAACTGCTGAGCGACATCATCAAGAACCAGATCGCCATGTCGCGCGTGTTCGAATACCTGTTCTTTCTGACCCCCAAGCTCATCTACGATTCCACCCCCGTCAGCGTCCTGGTGGCGGTGCTGGTCACCTTCGGCGTGCTGACCAAGCACAATGAGATCACCGCCATGAAGGCCTGCGGCATCAGCCTGCACCGCCTCTCGGTGCCCATCCTGCTGTCGAGCAGCCTGCTCACCGCCGGGCTTTTCGCCTTCGATCATTACTATGTCCCGGAGGCCAACCGGCGCCAGGACGCGATCCGCAACGAAATCAAGAACCGCCCCGTCCAGACCTGGCTCCAACCCGACCGCAAGTGGATCATGGGCCAGAACTCGCGCGTTTTCTACTACCGCTACTTCGATCCCGCCGACAGCGTCATGGTGGGTGTGAACGTCTACGAACTCGACCCCGCGACCTTCCGCCTGCGGCGCCACATCTGGGCCGAACGCGCGCGCTGGGAACCGCCGCTGAAAAGCTGGGTTTTCCAAAACGGCTGGACCCGCGACATCGACGGCGTGCGGGTGAAGAGCTTCCGCGATTTCCAGGCCACCACCTTCGCCGAAATCGAGGAGCCGCCCAGTTACTTTCTGAAAGAAGTCAAGCAGGATAAGCAAATGAACTTCCGCGAACTGGACGCCTACATCCGCGAACTGCGCCAGAGCGGCTTCGACACGGTGCGGCTCCAGGTCCAGTTCCACAAGAAGTTCTCGGTGCCGCTGTTCGCGCTCATCATGGCCATGATCTCGGTGCCGTTCGCTTTCCTGACCGGCAACCGCGGCGCCATGGCCGGGGTGGGCGTGAGCTTCGGCATCGCCATCGCCTACTGGGCCGTGAACCAGTTGTTCGAGCAGTTCGGCAACGTGAGCCAGTTGCCGCCCGAGGTGGCCGCCTGGTCACCCGGCGCGCTGTTCGCGCTGGCGGGCACCTACCTGCTGGCGCGCATGCGGACCTGAAGCGGCGGCCGCCGCCCTCAAAGGCGGCCGGACGCCGGAATGCGTGGGTTGATCCGATGGCGCGGAAGCGCGAAGTCCGTGTCCCGGCAGCAGGCCGGCTCGCCGGTGGACGCCTTGTCCCGGTAACCGCCGCCGGGAAGCAGGCCGGGCGCCGGGTTCGCCGGCCGGTCAGAAACTCAACACCGTGTGCCAGATGAACAGGTACGCCAGTCCCTCGATATTGTCCCAGACCTGGCGCACGAGCTGCGCGTCGCCGGTGATGGGCGGAAGCTCCTTGAGTTTCTCCTCGAAGGGCAGGCAGACGCCGGGCTGCGGGCGGTGTCCGGTGATCCAGGCCGGCAGCCCGGAAGCCGGAACCGCGGCGGGCTCGGGAGCGAGTTTGGGCGAGGGCGAGGAGGGCGAGCGGTAGACGCCGTATTCGAGCGTGGCGTCGGTCATCGCGCGCAGGTTTTCGATGGTGGCGTCGTTCTGCATGATGGCGCTGGCGTCCATGATGTAGCCGCCATCGGCGCCGATGGACTCGATCAGCTTGCGGCACTGCGCCTTGACCTCCTCGGGTTTTCCGAAGGCCAACAGCGCGTTGGGCACGCCGCCGCTTAAGCAGAACTTCCGGCCGAGCACGCGGTGCACTTCGGCCGGGTCGCCGCGGTCGATGTGGTAGACGATGCTGCCGGCGGGCAGTTCGGCGAAGCGGTCGAGATGGGCGTCCCACTTGCCCTCGGCGTAAAACAGCACCTGGTTGCCCTGCGCCCAGAGCGCTTCGACCATAGGCTTCAGCGTCGGCCAGTAGATGCGGTCGAAGTCGTCTTTGGAGATGAACGGTACGCAGCCGCGGTGCATCCAGATGGGGATGGGAAGCTGCCTGGCCGGGTCGGCGCTGGTGAGCGCGACGTGCGCCAGGTGCGGCATCAGGGCGCGGCAGGCTTTCTCGACCTTTTCGGGAATCTCCTTGAGGTCGAAGGCGAGTCCGATATAGCCGCGGAATTTGTCGGCCAGAATGTCGAGCGGAGCCTTCAGCATGCCGCAGATGGACGACGGCGTGCCGCACTCGCGCCGCATGCGGTCGATCTGCCCGCCAAAGGCCGAGAAGTAGCTGAGCATCGCCATCCCGCCCTTCACCAGGGCGAGTTTGCTGCGATAGGAGCCGCCGCCGGCCTCGGCCGACACGCGCGGCAGCCAGGTCTCGTACAGAAAGCGGACCGGGTCTTCGATCAACTCGTCGTACTCCTCGCGCCGCATGTAAGCGTCCTGTTCGGGCGGTTCGCGATATTGAAAGCCGACGTCGGGGCCGACGTCGATGCCGGGCACGCCGTAGTAGCGCAGGCCCATGGCCTGGGTGAGGCCGGTCCAGACCCAGACCATGTTGGGGACCACCGCGTCCCACTCGAAGTCCTTGCAACAACGGATCACGGCCTCGAAGGCCTTGTTGTAGTCGTGGGTCACCTCCTGGCAGGTGAAGCCCGCATAGCGGGCGGTGATTTCGGCCGCGAAGGGGCGCAGGGGAACGCGGTCCGGCATGCCGTTGCGCATGGCCGTGACGTAGCGGTTCAACCGGGACTGGTAAAGCTCTTCGTTGGTCATCGTCGCCTGCTCACCGAACCACGTTATCGGATTTTCGCCTCCGGTGGGGGCAGGCGCGCGAGACGCTCTACGGGCGGGCCGCTTCCGCTTCCGCCGGGGGCACGCGGAACATGGCGATAGCCTCGATCTCCACCAGCAGCTCGGGGCGGCACAGGATGGCCTGAATGCCGGTGGAAGCGGGCAGGGGATCGATGCCCTGTTCCTGGTAGAACGCCGTTCGCTCCTCGTTGAAGGCGGCATAGTCGCGCTCGATGTCGCGCAGGTAGCAGGTGGTGCGCACGACGTCGTGCCAGGTGGCGCCCTCGGCCGCGAGCAATCCGGTGATGTTATGCAGCGTGCGCCGCATCTGGGCGCGGAAGTCGCCGATGTGCACGCTGTTGCCGTGCTCGTCGATGCTGGCGGTTCCCGAGATCAACAGAATGACGATCCCGTTCAGGTCAATGCGCATGCCGCGCGAAAACGAGCTGGGCCGGGCGTAGCGGTAAGCTTCGTTCAGCACCTGAGGAGCGCTGATGGCCCTCTTCACCACCGGGGCTTTGGCGATATTCTTCAAGAATTCGGCGTCCACGAGTGTTTCCATTATCGTCGTTCCTAGCCGGTTGAACCCAGCCCGTCCGGAAATGTTCCGTTGCCCGCGCGCTGCCGGCCGCGGCTCACGGACCAAGCGGAAGGATCGCGTCCGCGCCAGGCGGCGTTCCGCGGCGCCGTGCGGCGAAACTTTCCGCCGCCGTTCCGGGTTAACGCAGAAGAGCGGAAAAAGCCGTGCAGATGGGAAAGTCTCTTATCCTGGCGGTTCTCGCGGCGGCGCTGGCGGGGCAGGACGTCAAGACGGTCTTCGCGGGTTCCGGCGATCCGCAACCCAAGGGCGAAATCGACCGGCTGGTTTTCGCGCGGCTGAAGCAGTTGGGGATCCGTCCGGCGCCTCCCGCCAGCGACGCGGTGTTTCTGCGGCGGGTGTACCTGGACGTGACGGGTACGCTTCCGGAGCCCGCGGAGGCGGCGCGCTTTCTGGCCGCCAGCGGCCCGGCGAAACGCGCCGCGCTGATCGACGAACTGCTCGAGCGCGGCGAGTACGCCGAATACCAGGCGATGAAGTGGGCCAGTGTGCTGCGTGTCAAGGCCGAGTTCCCCATCAACCTGTGGCCCAACGCGGCGCAGGCCTATCACCGCTGGATTCTGGCCTCCCTCCGCGCCAACAAACCCTATGACCGCTTTGCGCGCGAACTGCTCACCGCCTCCGGCAGCAACTTCCGCGAGCCGCCGGTCAACTTCTACCGCGCGGTGCAGAGCAAGGAACCCGGCGCCTTCGCGCAAGCCGCCGCGCTCGCCTTTCTCGGGGCGCGCGCCGGCCGCTGGCCCGCCGAGCGCCTGGAGGGCCTGAGCGCGTTCTTCGCGCGCATCGGCTTCAAGGAAACCCGCGAGTGGAAGGAGGAGATCGTTTTCTTCGATCTCTCAAAACCGGTTCCCTTGGGCGCCATGCTGCCCGACGGAACGCGCGTGCGCCTGGCGCCGGAGCAAGACCCCCGCGAGGTGTTCGCGGCCTGGCTAGTCTCGCCCAGGAATCCGGATTTCCCGCGCGCGGCGGTCAACCGGATCTGGTCCTGGTTGTTCGGGCGCGGCATCGTGCATGAACCCGACGACATGCGCCCGGATAATCCGCCGGCGAATCCGGCGCTGCTCGATTACCTGGCGCGCGAGTTCACCGCGTCCGGATACGACCTCAAGAAGCTCTACCGGCTGATCCTGAATTCGGCCACCTATCAACTGGCGCCGCTCCCGGCCAGCGACGCTCCGGAAGCCGCGGCCAACTTCGCCTACTACCAGCCGCGGCGGCTCGAGGCCGAGGTGCTGATCGACGCCCTGTGCCAGATCACCGGGACCACCGAAAGCTACTCGAGCGCCATCCCGGAACCCTTCACCTACGTTCCGGAGGGACAGCGTTCGGCCACCCTGCCCGATGGCAGCATCAGCAGTTCTTTTCTGGAGCTGTTCGGACGTCCGCCTCGCGACACGGGCTTCGAGAGCGAGCGCAACAACCGCCTTTCGGCGGCGCAGCGCCTGCATCTGCTCAATTCGAGCCACGTGCAGCGAAAGATCGAACAAAGCCCCAAGTTGCAGGCCCTGCTGCGGAACACC
>CAKZVG010000521.1 GCA_937921835.1 uncultured Bryobacteraceae bacterium
ACTTCACACTCGCCCCCACCATGCCTCCCAAGGTGCAACACCTGAGCGTTTCCGCCGCGCGGCATCTCGAGCCGGCCATGCAACACGCCGCCCGGGAGCTGGCCTCGCACATCGGCTCGGACTCGCCAGACCGTCTCGCCGCGCTCGCCGCCCCGCAACTTGATCGCGCCGCGCTGGCGCGCACGCTGGCCGCCGCCGGCGCGCAGTACGGCGCCTGCCGGGTGGGAGAGACGCTTTCCGGCGACGGCGTCCAATCCGCCCGCGTGCGCCTCCGGTGCGAACGCGCGGATCTCGACGCCGCCCTGAGCCTGGACGGCGAGGGACGCCTGACGGCGGCCGCATTCTCGAAACCCGCCGCGGACCGGTGCGTTCCATGAAGCGCCGCGGGCGCTAACCCGCGTAGCACCGCACCTCGAAGATGCGCGCGAAGGGATCGCCGTTGGTCGCCTTGACGTGAATGCGGACCGCTTCCACTTCGACCGGCGTGAACCGGTGGCGGTTCAGCCGCTGGTGGTTCTCCGCCACTTCCACCAGCCGCATCTCGCGCCCGTTGCCGCGCGCCGTGATGATGTAGTCGCGCACCGTTTCGGGCTGGGCGGCGCGAACGATCCCGCGGTTGATTCCGTCCGAGGAGGTCAGCGTCAGTTCGCGCTGGAAACCCGTGTCGAAGGTGAGCTGGATTTCGCCGATCCGCTGCGGGCGTTCCCAGGCGAGCTCGATCCAGGCGCCGCCGCCGTCCACGGGCGCTTCCCAGTGATGGATCTCCGGCGTCGCGCCGGGGATGTCGCGCACGAAGCCGTCGATCACCAGCGCGGCCTTTCCCGCGCCGTGTTCGGCCGATGCGCTGACGCGCGCGGCGCGCGCCAGGTCGCGCGGGTCCTCGTTGCGGCGTCCGCGGATCGTCTGGTCGTCGCGCAGCAGCGCCTGCTCCAGTTCCTTGAACCGTCTTTTGTCCCGCGCCAGTTCGCGCGGGGTGACGCCGTGTTCGATGCAGTACGCTGCCGCGGTTCCCGCCGCCTGTCCGCCCACGGCGCAGGTGGCCATGACGCGCGTGGAGCTGAACGCCACGTGCGTGCAACTGATGTTGCGCCCGGCCACGAAGAGATTGCGCACGTTGCGGCTGTAGAAAGAGCGCAGCGGAATGCCGTAAGGCTCGGGCAGCTTGATCGACGTGTAGGGCGGCAGATCGGAGCGGTCGAAGCCGCCGGGCGGGTGGTCGTCCATCGGCCAGCCGCCGATGCAGACCGCGTCCTCGATGTCGCCGCGCTCGAGATCCTGCTGCTTGAGCAGGTAGTCGCCCAGGACGCGGCGGCTCTCGCGCTTGCCGGGCATCATGCCCACCCAGTCCAGGGCGAAGTTGGCGCTGTCGGGGAAATCGCCGCTGTTCTTGATATAGTCCCAGACGCCCATCACGATGGAGAGCAGTTCGTAGCGGATGCGTTCGTTGTCGCGGATGGTGTTGAGATGCCCGCCCCACTCGATCCACCAGTAGCCGTATTCCCAGGTGCTGATCTTGCGGTGGCGGAGATGCTCGGCGGTCACCTTGCGCGCCCACTTGGGCGGCTTGAAGGGCATGGGGCGCTGGTGCTGCCGCGAGGTGAACAGGATGCTCGATCCCTGCGTCTCGGCGTCGGGTTTCTCGGGCGCCAGCGACTCGCCGAACTCGGCCCGTCCTTCGCGCCCGAAGCGGTATTCGGCGCCGCTCTCGAGCGCCAGCCGCGCGTCGCCCGTGGCGTCCAGAAAGTACCTGGCGCGGATGCGGTAGAGATGCTCGCTTTTGTCGCAGCGCGCCATCACATGCTCGATGCGGTCGCCCTTCCTCCGGGCCGAGAACAGGGTGGTTTCAAGCAGTAGCGTGATGTTCGGTTCGCTGACCACTTTGTCGTAAAGCAGCAGATCCCACAGCTCCCAGCAGCGCTGCGGGTTGTTCACCGCGTCGTCCAGCCGGAACTCCTCAATCAGACCGCCTTCGCGCCAGCCGGGCCGGCTCTTGTGGCTGTTGGCGCCGACGACGTGCATCTTCACTTCGCTCGATGAATTGCCGCCCAGCCGCGAGCGGTCCTGCAACAGGATCACCTTCGCCCCATGGCGCGCCGCGGCGACGGCGGCGCAAACGCCCGCGAGCCCGCCCCCGGCCACCAGGAGGTCGGTCTCCAAATCCACCAGCGTCATGTTCGGCTCGTAGCCGGCCCGCGCTGGCTTGGCGTTCCTGGGCGCCAGCGCCTCGAAGTCGCGCACCGCGCGCGCCGGCGGCGCGGCCGCCGCGGGCGGGATTTTGTCCGCCAGCACCATCAGCGAATACGTCGCGGGCAGGGTTTCCAAAAAGCGGCGCCGTCTCATGCAAGTCTCCCTCGCGGCCATGATCGCACGAATCCGGCTTGCGCCGGACACGCGCGCTTTCCTACACTTGCCCTTCGGGAGAACCCCATGCGGCGAAGGACATTTCTCGGGAGCGCGTTTGGCGCGGCGGCAGCCCCCGGAGCGCGCGCGGCGGCGCGCCGCCCCAACGTCATTATCGTTCTGACCGACGACCAGGGCTACGGCGATCTTTCCTGCCACGGCAACCCGGCGCTCAAGACGCCCAACCTCGACCGCCTGTACGCCGAAAGCGTGCGCCTCACCGACTATCACGTCGCGCCCATGTGCACGCCCACGCGCAGCCAGTTGATGACCGGCTGCGACGCCCTGCGCAACTGCGCCATGAACGTCAGCAGCGGCCGCACCCTGCTGCGCACCGACATGCCCACCATGGCCGACGTCTTCGCCGCCTCCGGCTACTCGACCGGCCTCTTCGGCAAGTGGCATCTCGGCGACAGCTACCCCTACCGCCCGCAGGACCGCGGCTTTCAGGAGAGCGTCTGGTTCCCGTCCTCGCACATCGGCTCCTGCTCCGATTACTGGAACAACGATTACTACGGCGACACTTACCGGCGCCACGGCCGGCTCCAGCGCTACGAAGGCTACTGCACCGACGTTTTCTTCAACGAGGCCATGGAGTGGATGGGGAAGCGTCACGCCGCGGGCGAACCGTTCTTCGCCTGCATCCCCACCAACACGCCGCACGGCCCGCTGTTCGTCCCCGAAAGCTACCGCCAGCCCTACGCCAAGCTGCCCCCGGCTCTGGCCAGTTTCTTCGGCATGATCGCCAACATCGACGAGAACATGGGGCGGCTCGAGAAGATGCTCGTAGAGACCGGGATGAAGGAAAACACCATCCTCATCTTCCAATCCGACAACGGCGGCACGGCGGGCGTGCGCTTCTACAATGCCGGGTTGCGCGCCGGCAAGGTCACCCTCTGGGACGGCGGGCATCGCACGCCCTTCTTCCTGCGCTGGCCGGCGGGCGGCATCCGGCACGGCCGCGACATCGAAGAGCTGACCGAGGTGCAGGACCTGCTGCCGACGCTGATCGATTTGTGCGGCCTCAAGCGGCCCGCCGGCGCCGACTTCGACGGCGTAAGCCTGGCCGGGCTGCTGCGCGGCGAACGCGAGCGGCTGGAGGACCGCATGCTCGTCGTCCAGTTCAGCCGCATGAACGTCGGCCGCCCGCAGTGGGGCGACGCCGCCGTGCTCTGGCGCAAGTGGCGGCTGGTGTCGGGCACGGAGCTTTACGATGTTGCGAGCGATCCGGCGCAGGCCCGCAACGTGATCCGCGAGCACCCGGACGTCGCGGCGCGCATGAGGAAGCACTCCGACCAGTGGTGGCGCGAAGTGGAGCCGCGCCTGGACAGCTTTCTGCCAACGCACATCGGCGCCGAGGCGGAGGACCCGGTGCTGGTGTCGCCCACCGAATGGGCCGACAGTTTCCTCGACCAGAGCACGCAGGTGCGCGCCGGGGTGCGGCGCAACGGCTTGTGGCACTTGCAGGTGGAGCACGCCGGCGGGTACGAATTCGCCTTGAGCCGCTGGCCGAGAGAACTCGGCCTTCCCATGCGCGCTCCCGCCCCGCCGCACCAGGGCGAGTGCGGCCAGTACGCGGCCGGGGCCGCCCTGCCCATCGCGCGCGCGGAACTCCGCATCGCGGGCCGCGCGATGGAGTCGCCGGTGGGTCCCGGCGACCGCGAAGCGGTCTTCAAGATCCAACTGGGCGAAGGCCGCACGACGATGCAGACGTTCTTCTACGACGAGCAGGGCCGCGAACTCTGCGGCGCCTATTATGTCTACGCCCGGCGGTTGAGCTGAAGAGGGCGAAGGCGCCGGGTTTCGCCACATGCGCCCATCCCTGGTTGCGTTCGCCGCGCGCCGCCCGTGCCCCTCAGCGGCCGGCGGCCCAAGCAGCATCCACGCGTCACAGCCGCGGCAGCTTGCTTTCGTCGATCTCCACTCCCAGGCCTGGCCCGGAGGGGACGGCGAGCGCGCCGTCCTGGACCGCCA
>CAKZVG010000522.1 GCA_937921835.1 uncultured Bryobacteraceae bacterium
GCTGGTGAAGGCGATCCTGGTGCCGCTCCTGCTGGAGAGCCTGCTCGAGCGCGTTGGGATCCGCCGCGAGATCGAGCCTTTCGTCAACGTTCCCATCTCGGTGTTGATCTGCGGCGGTCTTACGCTGCTCGGCTACGTGGTCGCCGAATCCTTCTACCATCCCGCCGCTACCAGCGGGCCGGCGAGCCTGGGACACAACACTCTGGCGGTGGCCATTTCGCTGTTTCTGATCGGCTTCTTCATGATGATCAACCGCCGCAAGGCATTGAGCCAGGTGCTGGCGTTTCTGTCGCTGGAGAACGGGCTGTTTCTAGCGGCGATCTCACTCACCTATGGCATGCCGATGATCGTCGAGATCGGCGTGTTCTTCGACGTGCTGGTGGCCGTGCTGGTGATGGGCATCCTGGTGTTCCGGATCCGCGAGAGCTTCGAATCCATGGACGTCAGCAAGATGCGGAGGCTGCGCGGCTGATGGGCCCCTTGATTCTGGCCGCCCTTTTGCTGGTCCCGTTCCTCACGGGCGCGGCTTCCTTCTTCGCCCGTGGGCGCCGCGCTATGGAGGCGCTGAACCTGGCCGGCTTCGCGGCGGTCTTCGGGTTGTCGGTGGCCCTGGCCGGGTTGGTGTTGGCGGGCGGTCCGGTGTCGCTCTGGGGCGGCTTTCTCTACGCCGACCACCTGAGCGCGCTAGTGATCCTGCTGACCGCGGCGGTCGCGCTGCTGTGCGCCGTTTACGCCGTGGGCTACCTGCGGGACGAGGAATCGGGCGGCGCGCTTTCCGCCGGCAACGGATCCGGGACGCTCCAGCAATTCCGCTGGTACTACTCGCTGACGCCGCTGTTTGCCGCCGCGATGCTGCTGGTGACCATGGCCAACAATTTGGGCGTGATGTGGGTGGCGGTGGAAGCCACCACGCTGGCGTCGGTCTTTCTGGTGGCGTTCTATGGCAAGCCCACTTCGCTCGAGGCCGCCTGGAAGTACGCCATCATTGGCGGCGTCGGTTTGTCGATGGCTCTGTTCGGAACCATCCTGACTTATTACTCGGGACACGCCCTGGCCGGCTCGGACACGCTGGCCGGACTGAACTGGTCCTTCCTGGCCGGGCGCGCCGCCCAACTGGACAAGACCACCCTGCGGCTGGCTTTCATCCTGGCGCTGCTCGGCTACGGGACCAAAGCCGGCCTGGCGCCCATGCACACCTGGAAGCCGGACGCCTACGGCGAAGCGCCGGTGCCGGCCGCGGCGATTCTGTCGACCGCCATGCTGAACTGCGCGCTCTACGCGCTGGTCCGTTTCTACGTGCTCACCAGCCGCGCGCTGGGCCCGGACTTTCCCGGGGGTCTGCTGCTGCTGTTCGGCGTTCTTTCCATGGGCATCTCGGTGCCCTTCGTGCTGATTCAGAGGAACTACCGCCGGTTGCTGGCCTACCACACCATCGACCACGCGGGCATCATGGCCGTCGCCATGGGGCTGGGCGGGATGGCGGGCGCGCTGGCTCTGATGCTGCACATGACCTTCCACACCGTGGCCAAGTCGCTCTTGTTCCTCTGCGCGGGCAACGTCTCGCAACACTTCCAGACCGACCTGTTCCGGAAAATCGGAGGTGGGGTAATCCGTGTCATGCCGGCTACCGGCGCCATCTTCCTGATGGCCATGCTGGCCATCATCGGCATGCCTCCCTTCAGCCTCTTCCAGAGCGAGTTCCTGATCGTGAAGGCGGGTTTCGCGGGCGGCCACCACACCGCCAGCGTGCTGTTCATTCTGTTCGGGACGGGCGTCTTCGCCGGCGCGCTGCTGCACGTGGGCGGCATGGTGTTGGGTCCACCCGCGCCGGACACCGGGCCTGCTCCGTGGCGTCCGTGGCAGGGCGCGTCGATGCTGGCGCTGGCGGCGGTGCTGGTGGTGATTGGCTTCTGGCTGCCCGCTCCGCTGCTCGATCTGATTCGAGGGGCGGCGGCCGTGGTGGCGGGGAACTGACCATGAAACCGGTGCTTGACGCGCTTCAGGAAGAGTTCCCCGGCCGGATCCGGCCCCTGGATACCGCGGCGGCCGGCCAGGTCTGCGCGGCGCTCGAGGCCGCCGACGCGCCAGCGGTAATCGCCAGCGCGCGCGCCGGTTTTGGGGCCCGCCTGGCGTGCGTGTTCGCCGAGGACCGCCGCGCGGCGGACAACGCCTTTCATCTCTATTACGTTCTGGAACGGCCCGCCGATCCCCTTTACCTGGTCCTGCGCGCCTCGCTGCCGCCCGGCTGCGAAAGCTTCCCTTCGCTCGCCGCCGCGTTGCCGGCGGTCAACTGGCAGGAGCGCGAGATCCGGGATTGGTTCGGACTGGAACCCGCGGGCCATCCCATCCCGCGCCGCGTCGCTCTGCATGACAACTGGCCCGGCGTGCATCCGCTGCGCAAAGACTTCCGGCTCGACGAAGTGTTGCCGCCGTTCGAAGGCGAGCAGCACGAGTACCGGCCCACGCTCGGGGAAGGCGTCTTTCAGATTCCGGTCGGCCCGGTTCACGCCGGCATCATCGAGCCCGGCCATTTCAACTTCGCGGTTGCCGGCGAGCCGATCCTCTACCTGCAACTGCGCATGTTCTACAAGCACAAGGGCACCGAGAAACTGTTCGAGCATCTGCCGGCCGGGCGCGCGGTGTTCCTCGCCGAGAGCATCTCGGGCGACTCCTCGTTTTCGCACGGCGTGGCGTTCTGCCAGGCCGTTGAGCGCGCGGCCGGCCTAGACGTTCCTCCGCGCGCCGTCTTCCTGCGCACCATTCTGCTGGAGCTCGAGCGCGTGTGCAACCACGTCGCCGACATCGGCGCCATCGCCACCGACGTCGGTTTCGTTGTTGCGAACGCGCATGCCGGGCGGCTGCGCGAGATCGCGCTGAACCTCAACCAAGAGCTGACCGGAAACCGCCTGCTGCGCGGCATGGTCTCGATCGGCGGAGTGCGGCGCGATTGGGATTCGGCGCAGATCTCGGCGCTCACCGGCGCCGTCGCGGTCATCGAGCGTGAATTCGACGGCCTGACGGCGCTGATCCTGTCTTCGGATTCCACCCGCGACCGCCTGGAGCACACCGGCATTCTGACTCCCGAGAAAGCCCGGGCGCTCGGCGTCGTGGGCGTGGGCGGCCGCGCCTCGGGCGTCGATCTCGATGTCCGCCGCGACCATCCCTACGCCGCTTACGGGCGCATGGAGTTCCGCGTGCCGGTGTATCAGGAAGGCGACGTCCAGCGCCGCATGCAAGTCCGTATCGACGAGGTGCGGGAGTCGCTGGGCATCCTCCGCTCGGCGCTGCGTCAATTGCCCGGCGGACCGCACTCGGCCCCCTTCGGCCGCTTGCCGGCCGGGCGCTGCGCCCTGAGCGCCGTGGAAGGATGGCGCGGCGAGATCCTTCACTGGGTGCGCACCGGCGAGGACAACCGCCTGGAGCGCTGCAAAATCAAGGATCCCTCGCTCAACAACTGGCCCGCTCTGGTGGAAGCTGTGCAGGGTAACATCGTGCCCGACTTTCCGGTGATCAACAAGAGCTTCAATCTCTCTTACTCTGGAACGGACCGCTGAGCCATGTTCAAGATTCTCCACCAGACCCTGCGAACCGGCATCGTGACGGCGGATTACCCGGCCGGTCCGGCGCGGTTTGCGGAGCGGTTTCGCGGGCGTCCCGCCTTCGACCTCGAGAACTGGAGCGATGCCCGTCCCGCCGCCGCCGCGTGTCCCACCGGCGCGATCGAGGTGTGCGACAACGGCACACAGCGGCGGGTGACGGTGGACTACGGACGCTGCGTCTTTTGCGGGGAGTGTGCCTCCGCCGGCAACGGGGTGCGGATGACGCGCGAGTTCGAACTCGCCGCTTTTTCCCGCGAACAGCTTGCCTTCAGCGCCGATTATGCCCTGAATCCTGATGGGACCCACGCCCGGCTGCTGGCGGACAGCCGCGCGGCCGCGGATACCGGCAAACTCGAGGCCGCGGGGCGCGCGGTGCGCGAAACCGTCCGGCGGGTGCTCGGCCGCTCCCTCGCCATACGCGAAGTGGACTCGGGGTCCTGCAACGGCTGCGAACTGGAGATCATCGCGCTCAATAACCCGATTCACGATATCGAGCGCTTCGGCATCCATTTCGTGGCCTCGCCGCGCCACGCCGACATGCTGCTGGTCACCGGACCGGTCACGCGCAACATGGAGTTGGCGCTGCGCAAGACCTATCAGGCAACGCCCGAGCCGCGGCTGGTGGTCGCGGCCGGTGCTTGCGGCATCCGCGGCGGCATCGTTGGCGTCAACTACGCCACCCGCGGCGGCGTGGACCAGGTGATCCCGGTCGACGTCTACGTCCCGGGCTGCCCGCCCCGGCCGGAGGCGCTGCTCCACGGGATTCTGCTGGCGCTCGGCCGCGGTGGAAAGCAACTCCGGCGCTAAGCGGTCACTCAATCACCACGTACATTGCATCCTCGGGGAACTGGAAGCGTACCGCGTCCGCCGTGCGGGTGAGCGGCACCTGGGTGCGCGGGTTGCCGTTCATGTCGAGCGCCGTGGCTTTGCGCAGCGCGGCGTTGCGCAACGTGATCTCGACGTCGGCCTTCACCACCCGCCAGGGCGCCTTGCCGAAGTCCAGCACCTCGAAGCCGCTCACCTTCTGGCCGCCGGAGAGTTCGATCTCGGCCGGCGCCTCCCGCCAGTTTTCCGGGCGCGACTCCGTCCCCACCTGCGCCAGTACCTTTCCCGAGCGGCTCAGCGGCTGATCGTCCATCGCGACCACCAGCACCACGCCGTATTCGTTGCCCGAGCGGATCCCGACGTCCGCCAGCCGGAACTCGCGCTGGTTCCTGAAGAACGCCGCCACGCCTTGCGCCTTGGGCGAGTTCAGCGTGGCGTAACCCTTGGCGGTATTCAGTTCATGCTGTCCGGTGACGCTGCGGATCACGGCGCCGTCTTCGAGAATCAGCTCGGACAGGTCGGCCACGCGCGTCTGGGCGGGGTCTTCGTCGTAGACCACGCGTACCTCCCCCGCCAGAAACGCAAGCGGCGTCACCCCCGTCCTGACGCTCGAAGCGGGGGCGATGTCGCCCGCGTCGCGGTTGGGGTCGTAGGTTGGCGATTCGGCGATGATCGGTGTGCGGCGGTTCCACAGGTCTTCGAGCGCGCGCGTCTCGCGCACCACCGGCGTGCCTCTCTCCACATAGCCCATGCGATACATCAGCGCCGCCGCCGGGAACGTGCCGAGCACGTCGGGAGTGGCGAAGATCCACTTCCCCTGCGAGGCGAGGTAGCCGTTGGCCGACATGGGCTGCGTCCATTCGTTGTCGCGCGTCGAGAACCAGTAGAAAGCGTCGATGCCGGTGAGCGATTGCCACGCCGCCACCAGGAACGGCCCCTCGGTGGCGTAGCGCATGGGCATCACCCAGGAGCTTTCGGTGATGATCATCGGGTAGCGTTCCACCTGTTTCAGGTTGAGCGGGAAGTCGCGCGGGTCGAGCAGAATCGACGGGCTGGTGAACTTGTCGCCGTTGATGATCGCCCAGCCGCGGTTCGGACCGATGTGTACTCCGCTGTAATAGCGGTTCTTGGCGATGACATCGGTAGGCGTGTAGCTGTAGCGTTCGGCGTCTTCGAGGCGCACCGGGTCGCCCGATTTCCAGTTGGTCGCGTTCACCAGTTGCCCGCAGCCGAGTTCGTTCTTCAGAAAAGCCGTCATTTCGGCGTGGAAGACGTACTGCGTTTCGGTCCAGAACTGAAGCTGATCGGTGAGCCTCCTGGCGAAGCCGCCCGTGCGGTTCTGCGTCATCTCCCAGAGGTTGTGGAACTCGATCAATCCGCCCGCCAGGTCGTCGCCCGGCGCGCGGTTCCCGCTCCAGGCGGTCATCGCAGCCTCAAGCGAGCCGTATTTGGCGGCCACCCAGGCGGTGTACTTGCGGCGGAAGTCCTCCCGCTGCGGGCCTTTCAGATTGTTCACCGTGTAGAACAGCAGGCTGTCCTCGTTCTGAAGCTGGATGATGGCGAGCGACGGATCGCGCGCCAGGGGGATTCCCGTGTAGGGGTTGGTCTCGGTGAGCAGCGCCCGCATCCAGGCCTTGTAGGCGCGCTGCATTGTTTCGTCGAAAAACAGCAGTGCGTGCGCGCCCAGGCTGGCGCCGCCCGGGATTCCCCAGTTGGGGTTGAATGCCATCGTGTTCGGCCAGTAGGGCGAAATGGTGGTGTAGATGCCTTCCTTCTTCATCGCCGCCACGGTGCGCCAGATCCAGTCGCGCTCGGCTTCGTTAATGGCGGTGATGGGGGCGTTGGGCGCGGCTTTGACGTCCGGGTTGATGTGCGCGTGCAGGCGCACCATGTTCACGCCGCGTTTGGCGAGGAAGCGCGCGTGACGCGCCAGATCGGGAGGAACCTGCGGCCAGCGCGGGCGCGGCGTCCAAACGGCCTCGCGGGCGACCGTGGTGTTCACCGCCCAGAAGCGCGCCGGCTTGCCGTTGCCCAGCACGAAGTCCCCGTTGTCGTCCACGCGCACGAAGCCGTTCTCTCCCGCCGTCTTTTCGTTCAGGTAACGCAGATCGAGCAGCGCCTCGGGCGAGAACTCATCCGGATGCGGATCGAAAGCCCAGCGATCCTGGGCGTGCACCAGGCCGCCGGCGGCGGCCAGCAGAAGCGCGAAGCGAAACGTCATTGCGAATTCTCCCTCCAGGCCGGGCCCCGAAGCACCTGCCCGGGGCGTTCGCTGGTCACCTTACCGTCGAGCAACACCGGCTTCCCGTTGACGAAAACATGCTTCACGCCTTCGGAATACTGGTGTGGCCTGGCGAAATCGGCGCGGTCGGCGATGGACGCCGGATCGAAGACGGCGATGTCGGCCGCCAGCCCCACCCGCAGCACGCCGCGGTCGAACAGCCCGGCGCGCGAGGCGGGCATCGAGGTCATTTTGCGGACCGCTTCTTCGAGCGTGACCACCCCGCGCTCGCGCACGTAGCGCCCCAGCACGCGCGCGAACGCGCCATAGTTGCGCGGATGGGGGACGCCCTCGCCGAACACCGGAATGCCGCCGTCGGAGGCGATCATGGTGTAGGGCGAAGCCAGGATGCGTTCGACGTCCTCCTCGCCGATGGCGTGATACACCGCCGAGCAGCCGCCTTTGCGTTGGATCTCGACCGCCACCACGGCCGCGTTTTCGATGCTGGCTTCGAGGCCGCGCTCGCGGCACAGATCCGCCAGGCTCTTGCCGTCCAGGCTCTGGTCGAAGGGGCAACTCGCCAGCACGACGTTGCCGGGATCGCCCCCGCCGCGCTCGTCGCGGATGCGGCGCACGATTTCGGCCTTGATGCGGGCAAGCTGCTCGGGAGCGTCCAGCCTTTCAAGCAGCGCCTTGCGGCCGCCCGCCTGCGCCCATTGCGGAAACAACGCCGCCGTTCCGGTGCTCGAGGCGGTGTAAGGATACTGGTCGATGGAGACATCGACGCCGCGCGCGCGCGCCTCCGCCACCATGCGCAGGGTCTCTTTGCTCAGGCCCCAGTTGGCCCGGCCGATGATCTTATGGTGCGTCAACTGGGTGGGCAGCCGGCCCTCCTCGCCGATGCGGATGCACTCGCGCACGCTTTCCAGGATTCCGCCCGCCTCATCGCGCATGTGCGAGATGTGCATCCCGCCCAGCGGTCCCACCACGCGCGCGATCTCGATCACTTCCTCGACCGGCGCGAAATTGCCGGGAATGTAGTAAAGGCCCGTCGACAAGCCGAAGGCGCCATCGCGCATGGCCTCTTCGGCCAAGCGCTTCATCTGTTCGATCTCCTCCCTGGTGGCGCCGCGGTTTTCGGTCCCCATCACGCGCGCGCGGATGGATCCATGGCCGGCGAAGTAGCCGATGTTGATGGAGATCGGGATGGCGGACTGCCCGGCGAGCGTCTTCGCCAACGGAAGCGCGCCGCCGCCGTCCTGCCCGCCGAAAACCGTCGTGACGCCCTGGCGCAGGTAGTTCTCCGCCGTGGGCGTGGCCGCCAGCCCGCGGTCGCCGTGACTGTGGATGTCAACGAAACCCGGAGCCACGGCCAGCCCACGCACGTCCAGCCGCAGGCGCGCCGAGTCAGCCACCAGGTTGCCGATGGCGGCGATGCGGCCGTCCCGGATCGCCACGTCGGCGAGGAACCATGGATTGCCCGCGCCGTCCAGGACACGCCCGCCGGCCAGGATGACATCGTAGGATGCGGCGCCGAGCGGCAGCGCCGCCAGGGCCGTCAGAACCAAACCAAGGAGCCGCATGGAGTTTGTAGCATACCTCCACCCGCCGTCACGTGTCATCGATCACCCCGGTGAACCAGGTGCGCGGCACTGCTTCGAAGAGATCGCTCATTTGCGGACGCCAGCCCGGGCCCGCCTCTTTCTCTGAGCCGCAGAGGACCCACGCCGGGACCCGACGCTCGCGCGCGCACAGGGCCACCGCCGCCGTGCCGATC
>CAKZVG010000523.1 GCA_937921835.1 uncultured Bryobacteraceae bacterium
GCGGCGAGCGGACGTTCCAGGTTCACCGGCGAGCCGGGGCGTAGAACGGCGAGATTGCCGCGCCGGAAGGTTTCCGGCGAAACGTCGGCGTCAAACGAGCCGGGGCGCAGGCCGGCAGCCGTGAGGCAAATGCCGTTGACCGCGATGCTCGCGCCTTCGAAAGCGTCCTCGAGCACCTTGCGCGCGCGCACCCGCAGCCTGGCTCCGGCGCCGCGCGGGTCGATGGATTCCACCGCGCCCAACTCTTCCACGATGCCGGTGAACATGACTCGATTCTAGCCCAGCCCGGCCGGGCGGCCGCGCCTAACGCTGTTCAGACACCGATTTCTCCGCCAGTTCGCCCACCACCGGGAGCTTCACGGTCTGATCCTGGCTGACTTTCACCATCATGAAGATCCAGACCGCGAAGAGGCCCAGCTTCAGCAGTTCCCCCAACTTGAAGCGGAGGCCCGGGATGCGGAGAACCGGGTCGAGCACCCAATCGACCAGCAGCCACGCGACGAAAATGTAGAGGCCCTGAAAGGCGTGGAAGCGCACGTTGCGGTCCTCCCGGAAGCGCGCCGACGCCAGCACGACGATGGAAGCGATCCAGCCCACCAGCGGAATGTAACAGACCAGCGACGCCGAGCGCGGAGAAATCCCGGAGAGCGGTTCGCTGGCCCGCGGCGCGGCCGCCTGGCGCGCCCCGCAGACGGCGCAGTAGAGGTCCGCCGCGCTCACCCGGCTTCCGCACTGTGTACAGTAAGGCATTCTCGCTCTATCTGTTACAGGATACGCGCAAACCGCACCCCTTGTTCCGTCCGGGACGCTTCCCGCCGTGCTAGGATCTCAACCATGCGAATCTGTGCCGGAATCCTGATTTCTCTGTGTTTAGCGGCCAGGCTTCCCGCGGCGCGCACGCTTGATTTCTACTTCGTGGATGTCGAAGGTGGCCAAGCTACCCTGATTGTAACCCCCGCCGGACAGTCCATGCTGGTGGATTGCGGCTGGCCGGGCTTTGAGGGCCGCGACGCCAAACGCATCCAGGCGGCGGCGCGGCTGGCCGGGGTGAAGAAGATCGACTATCTCCTCGTCACCCACTACCATACCGATCACGTCGGGGGCGTGCCTCAGTTTCTCGATCGGATGCCCGTGGGCGCGGTGATCGATCACGGCGACAACACTGAGGAAAGCAAGAACGCTCAAGCGCTGTATCAGGCTTACGAAGAGGCCATCAACCGTTTCAAACGCATCCGGGTGAAGGCTGGCGATTCGCTGCCGCTCAAGGGCGTGAAGACCAGCATCGTGGCCGCGCGCGGCGAACTGATCCCCAAACCTTTGCCCGGCGCGGGGGCGCACAATCCGCTCTGTGACGGCGAACAGCGCAAAGCCGAGGACAAGAGCGAGAACGCGCGCTCCATCGGCTTCATCCTCGAGTGGGGAAAGTTCCGTTTCATCGATCTCGCCGATCTGACCTGGAACAAGGAACTGGACCTGGTCTGCCCCAAGACCAAGCTGGGTTCGGTGGACGTCTACCTGGTGACGCACCACGGTATGAATCTGTCCGGACCCTCGGCCATCGTTCACTCGCTGCGTCCCCGAGTGGCGATCATGAACAACGGCGCCAAAAAGGGCGGCTCGCCGGAGACCTTCCAGATCCTGCGCAAATCGCCGGGGATCGAGGACATCTGGCAGTTACACTACGCGCTCGCGGGCGGGCAGGAGAACAATCCGCCGGACGCCTTCATCGCCAATACCCGCCCGGACTGCGACGGGAAGTGGTTGAAACTCTCGGTGGATCAGAGCGGCGTCTTCACCGTCGAAAACAGCCGCAATCAATACCGCAAGACATACAAGTAAAAGAGGCGGTCATGCTACAGACCAGACGGCAATGGCTGGCCGCCACCGGCGCGGGCGCGGTGGCGGCGGCGCAGAATCACAAGCGGCCCAACATCCTCTTTCTCTTAAGCGACGACCACAGCGTGCCCTACCTGGGCTGCTACGGGAGCGGGACGAAGACGCCGGCGCTTGACGCCCTGGCGCGCGGCGGGATGCTCTTCGACCGCATGTTCACCGTGGCGCCGCAGTGCGTGCCTTCGCGCGCCGGGCTGATGACCGGACGGAGCGCCGTCGCCGCGCGCATGACGCGCTTTTCCTCGGCGCTGCCGCCGGACGAGATCACTCTGCCCGAGGTGCTGCGCGAGCTCGGATACCACACTGGCATCTGCGGGCGTGGATTCCATCTCGACGGCAGCGCCCGCATGGGGCCGGTCACCAAGACGCTGTTCGACAAGCTGAACATGCGCACGTTCGCCCGGCGGGTGGATTACCTCGACCCCGGCTCGGCGCAGGAAGGAACTGGCCGCCACCTGGAGGCGTTCCTCGACAAGCAGCCGGCTGGCAAGCCCTTTTTCCTGTGGATGAACTTCAGCGATCCGCACCACCCCTGGACGACGAGCGCCGAGGGCATGCGGCACGATCCGGCGGCCATCAAACTGCCGCCCTATCTCCCCGACCTGCCCGGCGTGCGCGGGGACGTGGCGCGCCACCTGGACGAGATCGCGCATTGCGACACGCTGGTGGCCGCGGCTCTGGATATCCTGAAGCGGCGCGGCGTGGACAACACGCTGGTGGTTTTCTGCGGCGACAACGGCATGGCCTTCCCGCACGGCAAGGGCTCGCTCTACGATCCCGGACTCAACGTGCCGCTGATCGTGAACTGGCCGGGCGTTGTGAAGCCGGGGCGGCGCACCGCGGCGCTCATCTCGGGCGAGGACCTCGCGCCTACGCTCATCGAGGCGGCCGGCGGCAAGCCGCCCGCGCGCATGTCGGGCAGAAGCTTCCTGCCGCTGCTCAGGGGCGAGAGCTTCCGCCCGCGCCAGTACATCTTCGCCGAGCGCGGGCCGCACGGCGGCTCGACCTACACCATCGCCACCAAAGCCAGCAGCTTCGATCAATCGCGCTGCGTCCGCTCGGACCGCTGGAAGCTGATCTACAATTGCACGCCGCATCAGGAATACCAGCCGGTGGACAGCGCGCGCGATCCCGGCTGGCAGGAGATCCTCGCCGCGCACCAGGCCGGAACGCTGAAGCCCGAGTTCGAGAGGGCGTACTTCGCCCGGCCCCGTCCGGTAATCGAGTTATTCGACCTGGAAAAGGACCCCGGCGAACTGAATAACCTGGCGGGCGACGTGGAGCATCGCGGAATCGAGCAGGAACTGAAGGTCGCGCTGACCGAAAAGATGATGCTCGATTACGACTACCTGCCGCTGCCCATCGCGACGCCCGAGTAACGCGGCGCGGGCGGCATCCCGGCGAATCCGATCCGCCTCCACCGGCGCTGCCTCAGGCGGCGCCGTATTATACTTTGCCAAGGGGGGGTTGTTGCGATGCGTGGCAAGTTTGATTCGCGTCTCCGAATGGCGCTGCCTCTGGCGCTGTTCACGCTTTTGGTTTCCGCGCCCGGCGCTTTCGCCCAGCAGGACATGGGCTACATCACCGGGCTGGTGGCCGATCCCACCGGCGCCGTGATTCCCGGCGCGGCGGTGACGGTGACGGAAGTGGCTACCGGCATCCGCACCGGCGCCACCACCACCGATACGGGCAACTACACGGTGGGACCGCTCAAGATCGGCCTGTACGAGGTTTCGGTCGAGAAGGAAGGCTTTAAGCGCGCCCTCGCCAAAAACGTGCGGATCAGCGCGCAGGACCGGCGGCGCGTCGATCTGGTGCTTGAACTCGGCCAGGTGACCGAATCGGTCACCACGATCGCCGAGGCGCCGCTGCTCGAAACCGAAAGCGCAACCGTCGGCCACGTGGTCGAACAGCAGGTGATCCGGCAGTTGCCGTTGAACAGCCGCAACTACCAGACGCTGGCGCTGCTGGCCGCCGGCACCGTTCCGGCCATCGTCACACGCGACCAGGCCGGGGGGTTCAACTCGCACGGCCAGGGCGCCTTCGAGAACAACTTCATCGTGGACGGAGTGGACAACAACTCCTACGGCTTCGCGCTGGAGGACCGCAAGGCGCAGGTCGTGATTCCCTCGCTCGACGCGGTGCAGGAGTTCAAGGTCGAGACCAGCAACTACTCGGCGGAGTTCGGGCGCACCGGCGGCAGCGTGATGAACGTGAGCATCAAGTCGGGCACCAACAACCTGCACGGGTCGCTGTACGAGTACCTGCGCAACGACATCTGGGATGCGCGCGACACGTTCAGCTACGTGGACCGCGACGGCGACGGGCGCGCCGACCCGCCCGTGCTGCGCCAGAACCAGTTTGGCGCCACGCTGGGCGGACCGATCGTCCGCAACCGGACGTTCTTCTTCGGAAGCTGGGAAGCGCTGCGCCTGCGGCAGCCGCAGTCGTTCCTGGAAACCGTGCCGGTGGCGGACGAGCGGCGCGGCATCTTCAATCTGCCGGTGCACGGGTCCCTGCGCGATCCGTCCACCAACCAGCCGTTCCCGAACAACACGATTCCCCAGTCGCGCATGGATCCGGTGACGTCGCGGCTCGCCGAGTTGTGGCCGCAGCCCAACTTCGCCGGATCCGGAACGCGCGCCAATTACGTCTCGGCCACGCCCTGGAAGCAGTCCAACGATCAGATCGACGCGCGCGTGGATCACAACTTCAACGAGAACAACAAGGCGTTCACCCGGGTGAGCGTCACTGACACGCAGAATGAGCGCTACCCCTCGCTGCCGCTGCCGGCGCGCGGTGGCCAGGGTTTCGAGTGGAACCGCTTCAACAACCCGGCGCGCAGCGCCGCGCTCTCCTACACCCGCATCGTTTCACCCTCCATGGTGAACGAGGTGCGGCTGGGCTTCTCGCGCTTGAACGTGATCGCGACACCCTTCGCCGAGGAGTGGTACGGCACCAAGTACGGCATCAACATCCCCCGCCCGGATGACCGCATCACCGGTCTGCCGCAGTTCACCTTCGGCGGGCGCCTGGGTTACACCGCGCTCGGCGAGTCGCAGTCGGCTCCAACGCAGAAAATCGGAGAGAACTGGCAGGTGCTTGAGAACTTCACCTGGATCCGCGCCTCGCATACCCTGAAGGCGGGCATCGACCTGCGCTTCACCCGCTCGGACAACTTCAGCGCGCAGAGCGCGCCGGGGGTATTCAACTTCAACGGGCGCTACACCAACGTCAGCTTGGGTGACTTCCTACTTGGCTGGGCCAACTCCTTCGCCCAGACGAATCTCCAGTATGTCGACGGGCGCTTCCGCAGCTACATGTTCTACCTCCAGGACGACTGGAAGGTCACGCCCCGGCTGACGCTGAATCTTGGAATCCGCTATGAACTGACCACGCCGATGTGGGACACGCGCAACCGCCAGAACAAGATCATTCTTGATCCGGGCCAGGCCTACGGCTCGCTGCTCTTCGCCAAGGACGGCTCCATGTACGACCGCGCGCTGATCAATACCGACACCAACAACTGGGCGCCGCGGGTGGGCCTTTCCTGGCGGTTCCGGGACGGCTGGGCGATGCGCGCCGGAGCGGGCATGTTCTACGGAGGCATCGACCGCATCGGAACCGGCGCGCGCATGATGGCCAACTGGCCGTTCAACGTGCGCAAGACGCTGGCGTCCACGCCGACCGCGCCGGCGCTGCTGGTGCGCAACGGAGTGCCCGCCAACTTCCTCGATCCCGGCACGGTGATGCCCTCCAACCTGAACCTCTTCCACTGGCCGGACAACTTCCCCATCACGCAGGTGGCGCAATGGAACTTCTCGGTGCAGCGGCAACTGGCGCGGGACATGGTGCTGGAAGTGGCTTATGTGGGTTCCGGCACCAGTTACATCCGCGACAACTACGACTGGAACGCGCCGTTCCTCGGCCCGGCGGCGACCGAGATTCAGCGCCGGGTCTTTCCGAATATCAACCAGATCCAGTATCACTCGCCGATGGGCCACGCCAGCTTCCATGGTCTCGACGTGCAGCTTGAGAAGCGCTACGGGCGCGGTTTCAGCTTCAGCGTGGGCTACGGTTGGGGACACGCCCTCAGCAACGTGGGCGAGCAGTGGGGGCCGGACGTCGGCTTCCAGGATCCCTGGAACTGGGCCAACAACCGGGGAACCACCGGCTTCAACATCCGCCACAAACTCGCTTCCAGCTACATCTTCGAGTTGCCGTTCGGAAACGGGCGCCGCTGGCTGAACCGCGCTGGCGCCGTGGACGCCATCGCCGGCGGCTGGCAATTCAATGGCCTCACCACCATGCGTACCGGCATGGTCTACAATCCCACGCTGCCGAATCCCGCCGTGTCGCTAGGCACCTCGAAGGTCCAGCAGTGGCGCCCCGACCGGATTGCGGCGGGAACCGTGAACAACCCCACCCCGGACCGCTGGTTCGACGCCTCGGCGTTCGTCCGCCCCTGCGACGCGTCCGGCTGCCGTCTGGGCAACGCCGGTCCTAACATCCTGACGTCGGGCGGCGCCATCAACACCGACTTCGGCCTTTCGAAGTACTTCCGGCTGACGGAGCAGTTCCGGCTTCAGTTCCGCTGGGAGAGCTTCAACGTATTCAACACGCCGGCCTTCGGACGTCCCAATGGCAATCTGGAGAGCCCGGACGTGGGCAAGGTGCGCGGCACCGTCTCCTCGCCGCGCGTGATGCAGTGGGCGCTGCGGCTGGAGTTCTGACGCGGCGCGCTATTTCAAAACTCGCATCATCAGGTTGCGGAACTGCACGCGGCTGCCCGGATCGTGTTGCTGGAGCGCCAGGTAGCCGCGCGGGTAGGTGTTCTTCTCGTCCACGTAATCGACCACCGTCTTGCCGTTGACCTTGATGATGATGTGGTTCCCGCGCGCGATGATGTGCTGGGTGAACCAGACGTCGTCCTCGGGGATGAGCCGCTCCGTGACGTCCTTGATGCCGTACAGGCTCCCGGTTTTGCGGGGGTCCTTCTCGTAGCTGTTGTTCAACTGCGCCTCGTAGCCCTTGGGCCAGCCGGGACCGAACTCGGCGCGGAAATACATGCCCGAGTTGGCGCCCTTGGCCAGCTTGACGTCGGCCTTGAACTCGCAGTCCACGCACTCGCGCCGCATGTAGAACAGGTGGCTGCGCGGCCCGCTGGCGTCGATGACGCCGTCGACGGCCTTCCAGTTCTCCGGGTGCTCGCTGGCCTTCCAGCCGTCCAGTGTCTTGCCGTCGAAGATGCGGATCCAGCCGCCGTCCTGCGCCGGCGAGACCATCGCGGCCAGAAACACGGCCGCCGGAAGAAGTACGCTCTGATTCATGGATGCTGACTCCTCGATTCCCGAAGGTAGCATGGATCCCGGACAGACTTGTAGTGGCGCGGGACGGAGAACAGCGGCGGTGAAGTTGTTTTTGCCCCGGCCCTAAGCTACCATGAATCGCCGGAGGGCTCCCGCTTTGAGGTTTCTCGCGTTTCTGATTCCGTGTGCGATGGTGGCGCAAACCATGGGCATTGAGGAGTACGAGCCGCGCTCCACGCTGGTGGTGCCCGCCAGCAAGGTCGAGCGGGCGCGCTTCCCGTTCATCGATATCCACAATCACCAGCGCGCGGGGGCGCCCGGCCAGGTCGACGGGGTGGTGAAGGAGATGGATGCCCTGAACATGCGCGTCATGGTCAACCTCAGCGGCGGCTACGGCGACCGCCTCCGCAAGACCGTCGAGGTGTTCAAAGGCCGCCATCCCACCCGTTTCGCGGTCTTCGCCAACATCGACTTCACGGACCTCGACGCGCCAGATTATCCGCGCCGGGCCGCGGCCCAGCTGGAAAAGGACGTGCAGGCCGGCGCCCAGGGGCTGAAGATCTTCAAGCAGTTTGGTATGGACCTCAAGGACGGCGCCGGCCGGCGCATCCCGGTGGACGATCCACGCTTCGACGCGGTGTTTGAGACCTGCGCCCGGCTGGGCATTCCGGTGCTGATCCACACCGCCGAACCGAAGGCGCTCTTCGATCCCATGGACCGCTTCAACGAGCGCTGGCTGGAACTGAAGCTTTACCCGCGCCGCGGCCGCCCACCGGAAACGTATCCGCGTTTCGAGGAACTCATGGCCGAGCAGCACCGCCTGTTCGCGCGCCATCCGAAGACCACCTTCATCAACGCCCACCTGGGCTGGTACGGCAACGATCTTGGCCGGCTGGGCGAGTTGCTGGACCGGCTGCCGAACGTGCAGACCGAGATCAGCGCCGTCATCGAGGAACTTGGCCGCCAGCCGCGTTTCGCCCGGCAGTGGTTTGTGAAGTACCAGGACCGCGTCATGTTCGGCAAGGACACCTGGCGCCCGGTGGAATACCACACCTACTTCCGTATCCTCGAATCCGCCGATGAGTATTTCGACCACGACCGCAAGTACCATGGCATCTGGAAGGTCTACGGGCTCGATTTGCCGGATGAGGTGCTCCGCAAGCTCTACTACAAGAACGCGCTGCGCGTGATCCCGGGCCTCGATCGCAGCGCGTTTCCGGATTGAAACGGGCCGCGGCGGCGCGCGGCGGCTACAATGAAGGCAGTGGAAAAGCGCCGCATGTGCCCGAACTGCCGGGCGTTCATCTCGACCGCCGACCGGGTGTGTCCCTACTGTGATGTGCCGCTCGGGCCCAAGCGCGTCGCGCGTCCCAGTCCGGGCGAGACGCTGGCCGGGTTCATTCCCCAGGCGCGGTTTCTCACCGTTCTCATCCTCACCATCAACATCGGACTGTACCTGGCGACGGCGCTCTACAGCATGCGCTCCGGCGGCTCATCCCTCATGGACATCGACGGACGGACGCTGTTCGCGTTCGGCGCCAAGTACCGCGACGCGATCTTTCTCGGGCAGTGGTGGCGGCTGATCACGGCCGGGTTCCTGCATGGCGGGCTGTTTCATATCCTGATGAATTCGTGGATCCTCTTCGACCTGGGCGCGCAGGTGGAGGAGATCTACGGCCAGCGGCGTTTCATCGCCATCTACTTCGCCGCCACCGTGCTCGGTTTTCTGGCGAGCACCTTCTGGAGCCCGGCGCTTTCCATCGGCGCCTCGGCCGGCGTGTTCGGGCTGATCGGCGCGATGATCGCCCTGGGCGTGCGCAGCCAGACGCCGCTCGGATCCGCCATCCGCACGCTCTACATCCGCTGGGCGATCTACGGGGTGCTGATTGGCCTGCTGCCCTTCTTCCGGGTGGACAACGCCGCGCATCTCGGGGGCCTCGCCGCTGGCTTCGCGGTGGGCTACCTGGCCGGTCTGCCAGGGGCGTTCGAGGATGGGATCGAGAAATTCTGGAAGATCGTCGCCGTGCTGTGCGTCCTGCTGACCGGTTTCGCATTCCTCCAGATGTTCCTCTGGTTCTCAGTGGCAAGCCGGTAGCCATCGCGGTATAATTTCCGGCAGCGAGAGGGGCGGCTGGATGAGTCGTGCACTTCTGTTTCTCGGCGTGGTTTCCGCGGTGGCGGCGGCGCAGCCCGCGGAGGAACTGTTCCACTTAAAAGTCCGTCCGGTGATCGAGCGCGATTGCCAGGGCTGCCACGGCGGCCACATGGCGCTTTCGAAACTCGATCTCCGCACCCGCGAAAGCATGCTCAAGGGCGGCCTTCGCGGTCCGTCGGTTGTGCCCGGCGACGCGCGGGCGAGTCTGTTGATTCAGGCGCTCGAAGGCAAGGACCCGAAGTTGCAGATGCCGCCGGGCGGCCCGGACAAGCGGCTGCCGGCCGGGACCGTGGCCGCCTTCCGCGCCTGGATCGACGGCGGGGCGCCGTGGCCCGAAGGCGAATCGGCCGGGAAGTGGGACTACAAGGAAGAGGATCTGTGGGCCTTCCGTCCGGTGCGCCCGCGCGACCGGGCTAAGACCATCGACTCCTACATCCAGGCCGCGCTGGCCGGCGCCGGTCTCAAGCCCGCCCCGCCGGCGGAGCGTGCGTCCCTGCTGCGACGCCTGACGTTCGATCTCACCGGACTCCCGCCCAAGCCCGAGGAGCTGGAAGCCTTCGCAAAGGACCGCTCGCCAGATGCCTGGAAGCGGCAGGTGGAGCGGCTGCTGGCGGCGCCCGAGTACGGCGAGCGCTGGGGCCGGCATTGGCTCGACGTCGTGCGCTACGCCGACT
>CAKZVG010000524.1 GCA_937921835.1 uncultured Bryobacteraceae bacterium
CGTCGTGGTCGCCACCCCCGACCACTGGCACGCCAAGATCGCGCTCGAAGCGATGGACAAGGGCAAGGACGTTTATCTTGAAAAGCCCATGTGCCACACCATCGAGGAGGCCCGCCAGCTCTCCGAGACGGTCCGCGAGACCCGGCGCGTCCTACAGGTCGGCTCGCAGACCACCTCCGGCGACCAATGGTGGAAGGCCCGCAAGGCCATCGGCGACGGCATGATCGGCAAGATGATCCTGAGCCAGGGGTCCTACCACCGCAACTCCGTCGAAGGCGAGTGGAACTGGCCCATTGACAGGGAAGCCGGGCCTGACGGCAAGGGAGAGAATTTCATCGATTGGAAGATGTGGCTCGGCCCGGCGCCCAAACGGAGCTGGGATCCGGACCGCTTCTTCCGCTTCCGCAAGTATTGGGATTACTCGGGTGGTATCGCAACCGACCTCTTCTTCCACGTTGCCGCGCCGATGAACATCTGCTGGGGCGAAGCTCAATTCCCTTACAAGGTAATGGCCGGCGGCGGCATCGCTGTGTTCGACAAGCTCCCGGAGGATCCGTCCCGGCCGGACCGCGAAGTCCCGGACACCTTCCACCTCATCGCCGAGTACGCCAGGAACCACTCCGTCGTGCTCACCTCCTCCATGGCCAACTCCGAGCACATCCCGGGGCTCATCCGCGGGCACGGCGCCTCGCTGATCATGGTCGAGCACGGACGTTTCGAGGGCTTCGCGCCGCACATTACCCTCAAGGCGGAACGCACGCGCAAGGGCCAGTTCATCGTGCCGGAGCTGGCGGACAAGTTCCAGGGCCAATCCGAAATCAAGATCCCGGTCGAGGAGACCAACGCCATGCGGGTGCACGTCGGGAATTTCCTCGACTGCATGCGGTCCCGGAAGAAGCCCACGCTCGACGTTGACACCGCCGCCCGCGCCCAGGTTCTCATCACCATGGCCGTGACTTCCTACCGCCAGGGCAGGGTGCTGTACTTCGACGAGAGCAAATGGAAGGTGCTGGACAAGCCGCCGCGCGCCTGACCGCTCCGGAGCCGCGTGCGCATCGCCCTGGACGCCACCTATAGCATCGGCGGTCACCTTTCGGGCGTCGGCGTGTACAGCCGGCGGATTCTCCTCGGCCTCGCAGCCGCGCACCCGGAGGCCCGGTTCATATTCTGCTACCGGCCTCACCGCTTTCTACGTTCCCTGACCGGCCCGCTGCCGCGCAACTGCCGCCGCCGGTTGCTTTTCGAAAACTGGTTCGCCGCCCCGCGCGGGCTCTTTCACGGGCTGAACCAGAGGCTGCCGGCCCGCGGATGGAAGCACAGGGTGGCCACCTTCCACGATCTGTTCGTTCTGACCGGCGATTACTCGACTCCGGAATTCCGCCTGCGCTTCGCCCGCCAGGCCCGGGAAGCCGCCCGCCGGGCCGATCTTGTGATCGCGGTCTCCGAGTTCACCGCTTCTCAGGTGGAGGCGCTTCTGGCTGTCGAGCGGGCACGGATCCGGGTGGTGCATCATGGCGTATGTCTGCCTCCGCCCGGCGTCCGGCCTGCGCGCGAGAACCGGATCCTGCATGTAGGCGCCATTCAACGCCGCAAGAACCTGCTGCGCCTGATCGAAGCTTTCGAGACCCTCGATTCGGATTGGACGCTGACGCTGGCGGGCGGCGACGGCTTCGGAGCGGACCAAGTACGGGCCCGCGTCAACGCAAGCCCGGCGCGCCAACGCATTGAATTGCCCGGCTATGTCTCTCCCGCGCAGCTTGAGGATCTCTACGCGCGGGCGTCCCTGCTCGCCTTTCCGTCCCTCGACGAAGGGTTTGGAATGCCGGTGCTGGAGGCCATGGCGCGCGGCATTCCGGTCCTCACCGCGGACCGTTCCGCCCTGCGCGAGGTGGCGGCAGACGCGGCCCTGCTGGCCGACCCTTTCAGCGTGGAAGCCATCCGGGACGGGTTGCGGCGCCTCATCAACAGCCCCGAGCTACGCGCAGAGCTTACCGCCAAGGGCCTGCGACGAGCGGCTCACTTCTCATGGGACACCGCCGTCGCCCGGACCTGGAACGTCTATCAGGAATTGCTCCGGTAAAGGACCAATTACCGGATGTCGTCGTCGGTGGAGATCTTCAGGGCGCGCAGGAACTTGTGGTCCTGCGAAGTCCACTTGAAACGGCTGGTGGATTCCAGGCGCCGCCGAGGCTGCTCCATCTCCACCTCGCGATCCTCCGGCTCGTCCTCGTCGCCCGCGTCGTCCCTTTTGTTAAAACCGATCGTGGCTTCGAGCACCAGGAAGACATCGTAGCCGGCGCGCTTGATCTCGCCGATCGCCGCGGCAATGCGGTCGGAATCGGAAAGCGATTCGTTGATCGCGTTTCCCAACTCCTGCATAAGCTCTTTCAGTCGATCTTCCAAGGCACGCCCCTTTCTGTCGGGCCACTTTCAGCATAGCACCCTACCGGTTGGATGTCGCGCAAGCCGGGGATGTTCCGCTCAATTCGCCGCATCGAGTAGCATATCGGCGCATCTAGCCGCCGCCTTCAGTGGCCGGGCCCCGGCCGGATTCACCCGGAGGCGCGCGCAACGCTCAAGCCAGCGGCGTGCGCGGCCTGCCAGGCCTGAGGCCCGATCAGCCAAGGCAAGCCGTCTGAAGTGCGCCGGTAGCCACGCCCTCCCGGCGGTTGCGGGACCGGACGCCCACACCCTGCCCGGCCTGCGCCCTGTCATGCTCCGTCACCGCGTGGCGAAGAACGTGGTGGCCGAGGATGGCGGCGCGGTGTAGGCGATCGCTCCTCCCTTAGCGGCAAAGCCGCCTGCCGCGGCGTACTGCTCGCCGGGCGAAGTACGGAAGGCGCGAAAGGATTGCGCGGGAGTGCCGGCGAGGCGGATGGTCATTGGCTTCTCGCTTCCCGAAAGGTTCAGGACCACGAAGGCGTCAGGGTTCTTGGTGCTCTTGCGGGCGAAGGCGATGAGGCCCACTTCGGCGTCGTTGACCGCGACTTCGGCCACCGCCATACCCGGCTGGCCGGCGCGCGAAACCTGTTTGTACCAATAGTAGCCGGGACGCACCACATAGTTGCCCTGCTCGTCGATGTTGATGGCGCAGCCCGGGTTCGGGTCCCCGCCGGTCCACTGGGCGGGGCGCTGCACGGCCGCCCAGGGGATGATGCCGTTGACTTTGGGTGCGTAGATGTTCCCGCGGATCTGGTTGAGGAAGTGGACGTCCATCTTGCTCCAGCTCTGCGAGGTCACCCAGGCGTGCAGCGAGGGTTTCTTCTCGCGGATCATGTCCGGGCCGGCGCTGCGCCAGTCGCCGAACCAGCGCCGCCCCGCGTCGAAATTGATGAAGCCGTGCGAGGTGATCAGTCCCAGCGCCTTCACCGCCGCCGGGTCGTTGGCGATGGCCGCGGCGTAGCCCCACTCGTGGAAGCGCGTCCAGTTGGTGGTTTCCCCGGGTGCGATGCCGACCTCTTGCAGCCCTTGCCGGTCGAGCATGCCGCGGGTGAACCTGATGAAGTCGACAACCTGTTCGGGCGGCCAGTACATGTTGAAGTCGTGATTCGGAGTGCCGGCGCCGGAGCCGTCAAGCGGCCAGCGCATCCAGTCCTCGCCTTCGTTGTGGAAGGCGATGAAGTTGACCGGCAGCTTCTCCACCTGGCGCAGGTACTTCGTCCAGGCGATGATGTACTCGGAGACCTCGTACTTCATGGCCGGGTCCAGGTCGCGCCCGCGCACGAACTTCTGCTGAGTGCACCAGGCGGGCGGGCCGTAGAGAGTGGTGAGGAGGGAAAGATCGCCGCCCCAGCCGCGCGTGGCGGCCAGCCCCTGGC